>JASFHE010000034.1:0-19994 GCA_050123415.1 Desulfobacteraceae bacterium
AGTGTTGACGTGCTGGAAAGTAAAAAGAATAAAATGTCATAGTGATACATGAAGGCAGTTGCTAATAACATGTAACTCAAGGGCGCGAGAATTATTCATATAAATTTATCTGCTTATATTTGTGGCAGAAAGATAACAAAAAACATGGTATCCCCTTACAAGTTTCATTTTTTGAGTTTTAAATGATAAATAGGTTTGCACCGCCCTTGTAATACCTGTTATGAGGCAAAAACAATGATAAGAAAATTCAAATTATCAGACATGGATCGGGTCATCAGTATTTGGCTTGAAGCCTCGATTAAAGCTCATGACTTTGTAGACAGTGAGTTTTGGAAATCTAAAGTCAAAGACATGAGGGAAATTTATATTCCTTCTGCAGAAACCTACGTTTATGAAAACGAAGAGGCAATCATGGGATTTGTCTCCCTGTACAATGACACTCTAGCAGCTATTTTTGTATCTCCAATTTCTCAGAGAACAGGCATTGGTAAGCAGCTAATGGCAAAAGCTAAAAATGTCCGCAATCACTTAAATCTTACTGTTTACAAAGAGAATCATGGTAGCATTGAGTTTTATAAAAGCTCTGGATTTAAAATAGAAAAAGAGCAAATAGATGTGCATACCGGCAATCCAGAGTTAGTGATGACATTCAGTTCATAACGAAAAGTTTCCACCGGAAATCCCATATTCCCGCCTGAATATTCAGGCAGGTAAACTCAAAGGCATACTGTTGGGGGTGTGGGCGTAAGATCTGGGAAAAAGCGAATGCCAGTCTGTAATGGGTTGGATACGGGTTCAAGATTTGCCCGGCTCGAAAGAGAGCAGACGTCCCATTGGTGTCCCATTACGAGAAATTTTGTAGAACTACATTTAAAGAGGCTGATTGACGCCATATATAATGAGAATCAGACTTTAAAGGAAATACAAAATGAAAATAGACAAGATAGAGCTCCGATGGATATAGCGTATATGAAAGAGGAGCTTGAAATTCAAAAAACACTACACAGCAATTATATTGATTCTGCCAGAGATATTTTATCTGAATCTCAATTGCGGAAATTTAGAAAATATCTCGACGTAGAAATATCGAGACAGGAAATGATGATTAATGGGATGGAATCCCAAGTTGCCAATCGTGAGGAAAAAGAAACTGATCAATAAGGGTCAAGCTAGTGTAACGCTAATTTTATCAATATTTAGCAAATCATATCGGGATAGGAACGCCCATCACTGAGCGTTATATATACAATTAGAACAAGACTTGACATTCAGTCCGATTATGGTACCATATTCGGACTGGAGGAAAACAAAATGAATATTACAAATGATATAAAACCGGTAACTTTTTTGAAGTCACGAGCAGCAGACTTACTCAATCAAATCAATGACACCCATCGTCCTGTTATAATCACTCAAAATGGTGAGCCCAGAGCTGTATTACAAGATCCTAAAAGCTATGAAAATATGCGCAACGCTATCGGCATTTTAAAGCTTATTTCTGAAGGTGAATCCAATGTCAGAGAGGGACGGGTTAGGGCACAGGAAGATGTTTTCAATGATATCGAAAAGGGATTGAAGACAAAAAATAAATGATTAAAAAATATCAAGTTGTATGGGCGGAAATAGCGCAACATGATTTAAAACAAATAATTGATTATATAGGCATTAACAGTCCTGGCAACGCTTCACGAGTTCTACAAAAAATCAAACAAAAGTATCAGCACTGTATTCAGTGCCCGTTAGAGGACGAATAGTCCCTGAACTAAAAGGACAAGGCATACATACCTACCGAGAATTAATTATAGCTCCCTGGAGAATTATTTACAGAATATCAGATACAACGGTTTTTGTTTTATCGGTTATCGATGGAAGACGAAATGTTGAAGATATTTTACTCGATAGACTCACCAAATAAATTGATATGCCAACGAATAAGGATAGATTGTGCAACGACCTTTCGCTTCACAAAACCCCGGATGATTCCTTGCTTGATACGAAAATTACGGCGGGATTTATAAGGAAACCGTTATACTAATCAAGGAGGAGTATAAAATGGAATTACCTATTACAGGTGGGTGTATATGTAAATCAATACGATATGAATGTCTGGCTGCCCCTTTTATGATGGGAAATTGTCACTGTCGAGATTGCCAGTATTCAGCTGCACTGGCCACTCTTCATTATTTGCAATGCCTGTCAGCGCAGTAAAAATCACCGGAAATCCCAAATACCACGAATCGTTTTCAGATGCCGGGATTAAAGTCCGGCGTGGATTTTGCCCCGAATGCGGCAATCCTCTTTTTGCCATGAATGATGCCTATAAAAAAAATATAGCAATCAAAGTCGCAACTCTTGAAGATGGCATCAAGCCGACTGAAAAGCACGGCTCGTTATTTTCACGTCGTGATTTAAGAAAACAATGATATTGGAAATTCCAGACATAAAACAGTTAATCGAAAATCCAAGTCTGTCATATATCAAAAATGCATTATCAGGACTTAGTGGTAATGAAAATGATGATAGCTGTATTGATATTAATAAGTCTTCCCAGGAATTTTTACAGGCAATCGGTTGTAGGACAGAAGGTTTTGTTTTACGCTTTAAGGAGCAGTCTGGAAGTAAAGTATATCAATATCAGCAAATCAGCATCATGCGGACGCCAATATTTTGACACTTTATTAAAATTAATCTATTGACAGAAATTATACGTCAAGGGTTTGATATTTTTTAAATAATACTTATCATTATGTTTCATTCAATTTAAAAAGAGCAATCCTTAACATAAGACAGGAGTGAAGACATATGGCTGATAAAGCAGTGCTTACTATTGACGGTAAAAAATATGATTTACCGATTATTACAGGCTCGGAAGGTGAACGGGCTATTGATATAAGGAATTTAAGAAATTCGACCGGGCTTATCACAATTGATCCGGGATATGCCAATACAGGGAGCTGCAAGAGCGCAATAACCTTTATGAATGGCGAGAAAGGGATACTGAGATACAGGGGCATACCGATTGAGCAGCTTGCCGAAAAATCATCCTTTGTTGAAACAGCCTACCTGCTTATTAATGACAGGCTTCCAACTCAGAAAGAGTATACCCATTTTTCCGTTTTGCTCAATGATCACAGCATGGTGCATGAAGACATGAGGCACTTTTTTGACAATTTCCCCAGGAGTTCTCACCCCATGGGAATACTCTCATCAATGGTAAATGCCCTGCGGGCCTTTTATCCTGAAATTCCCGAACGCTCGGAAGAGGAGGAGGTTAATAAAACAGTAACGAGACTTCTCTCAAAAATCAGGACAATGGCAGCAATGTCCTACAGGATATCAAGAGGACACAAGGTGGTCTACCCAAGACATGACTACTCATATGCTGCCAATTTTTTAAACATGATGTTTGATACACCTGTACGGCCATATGAAATGGATGGCGACCTGGTAAAGGCATTGAATGTATTCTGGATACTCCATGCCGACCACGAACAGAACTGTTCAACCGCCGCGGTACGTCTTGTTGGAAGCGCGAGAGTAAACCTGTATGCGGCCATCTCTGCAGGCATTTCCGCGCTATGGGGACCGCTTCATGGCGGGGCAAATCAGGCAGTGATAGAAATGCTTAATGAAATATCAGAAAGCGGGGGAGATGTTAAACCATTTATTACCAGGGCAAGAGACAGGAATGATCCCTTCAGGTTAATGGGATTCGGACACAGGGTTTATAAAACATACGATCCCAGGGCAAAGATCATGAAAAAATGGTGCCACAGGATACTTAAAAAGCTCAAAATAAAAGATCCGCTGCTGGACATCGCAATGGAACTCGAAGATGTTGCCAGGAAAGATTCCTATTTTATAGATTATAATCTTTACCCTAATGTTGATTTTTATGCAGGAATTGTTCTGAGGGCTATCGGAATCCCGATAAACATGTTTACAGTCATGTTTGCCATCGGACGCTTACCCGGATGGATAAGCCAGTGGAAAGAGAGCATGGAGGACCCTGACTGGAAACTCCACAGGCCCAGACAGATATATACAGGATTGAAAAAAAGAGAGTATATACCAATCAGGAAAAGAGAAGATAAATAAAGATTACACTTTCCATCACCCTGATAACAAGTGATATTTTAGAGGCGAACAGGGTGTTGAAAACATATTAAAACGGCTCTTTCCGGATTCAAAAACGGCACCTCCCCCGGGGATGTGCCGTTTTTATTTTCATATTGGGATAGCTGGCATAATTTTTGTATATTTTTACCTGAATAAGACTCCTGAACAAGACTCTGAAAAAGACTCCGGAAGATATTAATCATATTTTCCATGGAACTTGTATGAAAAAGCAGGGTAATTTTTTATATGGCAGATGTAAAAAAGGAAATAACAAAGTTAAAAAAAGACCTTATCGACATTATTGAGTCCAGAAGAGAAGAACGGGAACTGATGATAGAGGTAATTAATTCTCTTCACCTTCTTGCGACGGGCCAGGAGGACATTTCCGATAAAATAAGGCAAATAAGAGATGAAATAGTCCCCGATGGTGATATTTCCTTTGAAGGCATCCGGTCACTCAGCCGTGAGATTAAGGATAAACTGATTGAAAGAGAAAGGATCAGCGGAGATGAAGAACTGAACCGGATAGAAATTCTTACTGAGAGGTTTATTGACTCATGCAGGGTCATGAAGAGAATCATGGCGGCGATACTTGAAGATTTTTATCCGTTACCGGATGAGATGCAGAAGACAGCGGATTCAATAAGGGTGGAATGCAAGGGAGACCCCGCTGAAATAGAAATAAAAAAACCTTCTGATGATCTTCTGGAGTTTATCGATAAAATAAAAATAATAATCGCTAAAGACTTCAATGAAATAAACAACACATTCCTGAGTCTCCTGGGACAGGTAAAGGATCTTGAAAAAAGCCTGATAAATGATTTTGGCAATGAAAATAATATAAAGGAAATAGAGAATTTTGAGACAGACATTAACCAGCAGGTGGGGAACATAGCTGAATCCTTTAACTCCTATACAACGATAAATGAGCTAAAAGAAGTTGTTATAGGTAAGCTTAAAAAAATCAAAGACCTTGTATCCCTGAGAAAAAAGAAGGAATTTGAAAAAACAGAGGCCGCAATGGAGAGCATAAAACAGCTCAACCAGAGGATCAACACTGTTGAAAAAAAGGCCCGGCAGATGTCCGCAAAGGCAAAGGCATACCAGAAAGCGGCCATGAGAGACGGGCTTACCGGCCTTTATACCCGTGGGGCCTTTGACGTAAAAATAAAGGAAGCCTTTGAAAATTTTACCACCGGGAAAAAGGATTTTTCCATAATAGTATTTGATGTAAACAAGTTTAAACAGATAAACGATACCCTCGGGCATATAGCCGGTGATAAGGTTTTAAAAAAAATAGCCGAATGCCTGGAAGAGAGCTTCAGGAAGAATGATTTTATCGCAAGATACGGCGGCGATGAATTTATTGTTGTAATCGAAGAACTATCCGAAGAAATGGCAAATGAAAGAATAGATGTATTTAACAGGAACCTCAAAAAGAGACGTTTTGTCTCCCAGAAACACGGAGAAGTAAAGCTCTCCGTAAGCGCGGGAACATCTAAAATAATGGAAAATGATACTATCGAAAGTCTGATAGACAGGGCAGACAAGGCCATGTATGATTCAAAGCAGGAAACTGCCTGATCTATATCTTTTTAGAGACAACAAAATCATCATAAAGAAGGAGTAAATAATATGGGTACTGACAACCTGATTTTTCTTGAAATGATCGAGTGGTTTGATGAGACAGGAAAGGAACTTATCCACAGAATACCCGAAAAGGGCTCCGGCGAGATAAAATACGGTGCACAGCTTACCGTCAGGGAAAGTCAGGCAGGAGTACTGTTTTACAAGGGAAGAGCAGTGGACGCATTCGGTCCCGGAAGGCATACGCTTAAAACGGGAAACATCCCGGTTTTAACCAAGATTCTTTCAATACCATGGGCCATGACCAGCCCCCTGCGTGCTGAAGTGTACATGGCAAATCTAAAGGTCTTTACCAACCTTAAATGGGGAACCCGTGATCCTGTTGCTTTTAAAGACTCGGAGCTGGGGCTGATACGACTGAGGGCCCATGGTATATTCAATATCAGGATAATTCAGCCCGTGCTGTTTATAAACAGCCTTGTCGGAACAATGGGCATGTTCACAACAAAGGAAATAAGCGAATACCTCAAAAGGGTTATTATATCCCGCTTTAACGATCATCTAGGCGAAAACCTCGACAGTATCCTGAACCTTGCAGGGCAGTATGATGAGCTTTCGGACGGACTTCAGAAACGTCTGCAGGAAGACTTTTCAAAATTCGGTCTTGCTCTCAGTGATCTCTATATCACATCTATTACTCCGCCCCCTGAGGTCCAGAAGGCTATTGATGACAAAAGCCGCATGGGGGTATTTGATGACCTTGACAAGCTTGTAAAAATGAAGGCCGCCATGGCCATGGAAAAGGCATCGGAATCAACCGGAGAAGCAGGCGCAGGTATGGGAATGGGCTTAGGCTTTATGATGCCTGCTATGTTTTCCGAGGCATTCAAACCCGGTCAGCAAAAAGCTGCTGCCGCACCTGCACAACAGAATATACAGTGCCCGGACTGTGGGAATTCTATCCCGAGGGAATCAAAATTCTGCCCGTTGTGCGGGCATCAGCAGGTTGTCTTCAGCCAGTGTTCCCATTGCGGTAAGAACCTGCCTCCAAACGCAAGATTCTGCCCCAAGTGCGGCCATCCTGCGGATGAAAAACCAATGCCCAGGAAATGCCCAAATTGTTCAACGGAAAATATGCCGGGCGCCATGTTTTGTAATCAGTGCGGTGAAAAACTGGGCTGATAATGGGCTTTATTATCGAGCAGGAGTGCCCTCAGTGCGGCGCTCCTATTGAACTTACAGAAACAGACAGGATACTCTCATGCCCCTATTGTGATGTGCAGAGCTACCTGTTTTCTTCGGGATATTTCAGATACATCCTGCCCCATAATGCCCCGGATAAAGAAATTATCTACGTACCCTACCTCCGGTTCAAGGGAAGTGTCTTTTTCTGCGGAGAAACATCCATGGGGCACAGGATAATTGACATCACCCAGACAGGTGCAAAACTAAAGGGTATTCCCATATCCCTTGGATTACGGCCCCAGGCCATGAAGGCGCGATTTGCCACTGACGAAACCCCGGGGAAATTTATGAAATTTTCACTTAAAGCTGTTGAAATCCTTACCAGGGCCGCAAAACTTTCAAAGATTTCCAAAAAAGAAGAAATACTTCACAGGGCATTTATCGGGGAAACCATGAGTATTATGTATCTGCCGGTCTACGTGGAACAGGAAACACTTTTTGATGCCATACTTAACAGACCCCTTGCCGCTTTTAATAAAGACGAAGAAGCAATTGATCCACGGCTGATAAAAAAGATCCCGGAATCGATTACCTTTATCCCCACGATCTGCCCGAAGTGCGGCTGGACCATGAAAGGAGAAAAAGACAGTGTTGTCCTTATATGCGACAACTGCGTTACTGCATGGGAAGTAAAAGATAAAAAGTATTCAAATATAAAAATGATCATTGCGGGTGAACCGGATAATGATACGGCATACCTCCCCTTCTGGAAAATAACGGCAAAAACAACCGGAGTTGATATAAAAACTTTTGCCGATTTTGTAAAAACGACAAACCAGCCTGTGATTTTAGATGAGAATAATGATTACGGCCCCATGAGTTACTGGAGCCCGGCCTTTAAAATAAGGCCCAAGATGTTTCTCCAACTCGCGCGGCAGTTTACCATAATGCAGGAGAATGAATTTGATGAAATGGATTCAATGCCCGAAAAGGGAATCTTCCCTGTCACGCTCCCCCTTTCCGAGGCGATCCAGGCACTAAAAATGATACTTGCCTCTTCGACGATCATGAGAAAAAATGTCATACCTTTCCTCCCTCAAATCAGCTTTATCACAGGAGAAAAGACCCTTGTCTATCTGCCCTTCAGGCAGACACGATATGATATGATAAATGATGATCTGGGAGTAAGCGTTAACAGACAAAGCCTTGAATTCGGCAGAACGTTCTGATAGAAACCGCAGAATGAAAAATAAAAAACCTACCGGCAACCTGAAAGAAAAACTGGATGAACTCTATGCCTGTTACAACAGGAGAAAATTTGTCCACCCTGATCCGCTTGAATTCCTTTACAATTATAAAGACCTGCGAGACAGGGAACTGGTTGCACTTATTGCCTCTTCACTTGCCTATGGCAGAGTCGCACAGATATTAAAGAGTGTATCAACAATCCTTGAAATAATGTCTCCATCACCAAGCCATTTTATAACAGGTATATCTGAAAGAGGTCTACGGGATAGCTTTAAAGGTTTTAAGCACCGGTTTACCACGGGTGAAGAAATGTCCCGCATGCTGCTGGCCGTAAAAAAATTGATAGAGAAGGACGGTTCCCTCTTAAATGCATTCACCTCAGGCTACAGTGCGTCAGATGAAAATATTTTACCGGCACTCTCTTCCTTTGTAAGGTGCCTTGCACATGAGTCAGGAGGTGATAAAAACAGCCTGATTCCGCTGCCGGACAGGGGAAGCGCCTGTAAAAGACTGATCCTTTTCTTAAGGTGGATGGTCAGAAAAGACAGGGTTGATCCCGGAGGATGGAACCGGATATGTCCTTCAAAACTTATCATACCTCTTGATACGCACATGCACAGCATATGCACCAGGCTTAAAATGACTTCAAGAAAACAGGCTGATATGCGCACGGCCCTTGAAATAACCAATGCGTTTAAAAAAATAGTGCCGGACGACCCGGTAAAATATGACTTTTCACTCACCCGTCTCGGTATCAGAAAAGACGTTGATCCCCGCACGTTTATTGACTCAATTTCCCCCTGAATCCCGGCAATTAAATAAAAATTATTCTATTGCCTTCCGGTTTTAACTGTCTTATAATGCTCAAATTATTTTGTTTTACTTCAGTATGACAGAGTTAATGATAATCTATCATAAAAGGATTATTATGAGATTCAGGTCGAATGAAGTAAAAAAAGATCCACCCGGCAGAAGCCCTAAACTTTTCCCGGGAAATGTTTTCAATTCCATAAAAGATGGAGTTTCCATCCTCGACGGAAATGGAATCCATATCTATGTCAATCCGGCATTTTGTCAAATGACAGGCTATAATGAGAGTGAACTGCTAGGGTCCGGACCGCCATACCGCTACTGGCCAAAAGAAAATAAAATACAGATACATTCAATCCTGACATCAGATTTTAATGGATGCCTGGATGATATTGAACTCGTTTTAAAGAGGAAGGATGGGAAACGTTTTCCTGTAATTGTCAACTCCTCAGTACTGTCCAATGAGAACAGCGGTGCCACCTATTATATAACAACAATAAGTTTTAACCACCTGGCGGCTAATATATGGGACCAGAAAAAAGCCGAAGAAGCCTTAAAGCAGAGTGAACACAGATACAGGAGCCTGGTTGAAAACTCCTTTTTCGGTCTTTTTATCGCAGATATCCATTCCGGTAAATTTTTATTTCTTAATAAACGATTATGCGATTTTTTTGGTTACACTGTAGAAGAAGGACTTCACCTTTCTGTCTGGGACTTCATTAATCCCGAAGAACATGAAGTAATCAGGAAAATTCTTGAAAAATGGCCTCTTGATTATGAAAACGCCTCTACAAAATCCGGTATTTTCACCGGCGTAAAGAAGGATGGCTCGATCATCAGGATCGAGATAAATGCTACAATTATCACCTATGATGGAGAACTGTCAGTACAGGGCCTGGTAAATGACGTCACTAAAGAAGAATATTTTGATGAAAAACTCCGGCAGGTCCAGAAAATGGAGGCGATAGGCACTCTTGCGGGAGGTATTTCACATGATTTTAATAATATACTGGGTGCGATAATCGGCTATTCTGAACTGGCTAATTTTCAATTAAAGAAAAATAAACCGGCTGAAGACTCGATAGACCAGATTCTAAAGGCCGGATACAGGGCAAGAGATCTGGTAAGCCAGATTCTTGCATTCAGCAGAAAAAGTGAAAATGAACTTAAGCCTATCTATCTCAAGCCTCTGGTGAAGGAAGTTCTAAAGCTCATAAAGGCTTCTTTGCCATCAACTATTGAAATAAAAAATAGCCTGAAGCAGGAAACCGGGGTTGTAATGGGAGACCCGACACAGATCCACCAGATAATGATGAATCTATGCACAAATTCAGCACATGCCATGGGGGAAGAAGGCGGCATTCTCGAAGTATCACTCTATGACGTTTCTTTTGAAGAAAACGTAACCGTGTCCCACCCGGAGATGGCCCCGGGTGAATATATAGTTTTATCTGTTAGAGATACCGGTCACGGAATGGCCCCGGAAGTACGTGAGAGAATATTTGAACCCTACTTCACCACAAAGGACAAAGGAGTTGGAACAGGGATGGGCCTTGCGGTGGTTCATGGTATTGTAAAGAGTTATGGAGGAACAATAAATGTCGACAGCGAACCGGGTGTTGGGACAACCTTTAGAATATACCTGCCCGAGGTAAAAATCGGACGTGCATCCGATATGGTGGCAGCAGAAAAAAGAATTCCCCGGGGAAATGAAAAAATATTGTTTGTTGATGATGAAGTCGCACTCGCAAGGCTTGGAAAAAAATTACTTGAAAACCTTGGGTACCGGGTAAGCATAATGACTGACAGTCCGGAAGCCTTTAAATTATTCTACTCGGATCCGAAAAAATTTGACCTTGTCATTACTGACATGACCATGCCCGGTTTGACAGGCACAAACCTTATGAAAAAAATCCGCGATGTCCGCCCCGACACCCCGATTATCCTCTGCACGGGTTACAGTGAAATTATAAATGAAGAAAAAGCATTAAATATGGGAATTAACGCGTTTATCATGAAACCGCTTGTCATCCAGGAACTTGCAGTCAAGGTGAGAGAAGTACTGGGTCCATGAAAATAACAGCTTCACTCACTGCCTTTTCAAGAATAAACCTTATATCCCCTTCTGCCTCTATAATTTTGACAGAAGGTCCCAGAGGTCGCCACTGCTCGATGGAGCTGTCTTTAAAAATTGCTATGGTATTTATACCAAGCATTGCCGCAAGATGAGTCACTCCGCTGTCATGACCGATATACAGGTATGTGTTATCTAAAATTGATAACAATTCTTCTTTTTCCGGGCATACGACAGTCCCGGCATCGAGTTCTTCTGCCATTTCCCTGGTAACTGTAACTATATCCTCTTCAGCAGGCCCCAGCAGAAAACATACATCAAGGGAAATACCGGCTTTTTTTAACAGGGATAACAGTTCAAACCAGAAATCAGGAGGATAATTTTTCTTCATCGATCCTGAACCGGGATGAAGCACTATCTTTTTTCCCGGATATTTATTTGACTGCATTACTGATTTTTTAAAAATGCTGTCAAAGGTCATCCGGGAATCAAAAAGAATACCTGCTGATTGAAGTGCACGCGCCATATACAGCGCAACATGGGTGTGTGAGTCAGGATCGGGAAAAGGCGGGAAAATATCAATTTTAGAACCTGGAAAAAGGCAATTAAGGTTTCCGGAAACAATATTTTCTTTATCATTTATAAAAGCAGTTACATGGTCTGCCTGCGGACAGGTGACATCAATATCAGTACCCCGGCTGAAAAGCCCGTGCCACCCTCCCCTTTCAATATCAATGCATTGCTCCACAAAGGATTCCAGATAATCAATGCCCGGTTTTCGTCCCAGGATAATGGTCTGATGCAGTTCGGAGAGCCCGTTGATCAATGGCATAAGCATCAATGTATCGCCAAGGGCGCCTGACCTGATAATCAGCAGTTTCACCGTTCAACCTCTCAGAATAATATCCTCAAGGGCGGATTTTATTTCGGGGAATTCAAAGCTAAACCCTGCATCCATAAGCTTCTTCGGGATTACTCTCTGGCCTTTAAGCAGGACATCAGCAAATTCACCCATAATAATCTTCATCATAAATCCGGGTACCGGCGGCATGAGAAGGGGCTTATTCATTACAGCAGCAATGGTATGTGTAAGTTCTCTGTTTGTTACAGGATTGGGCGCAGTACAATTAAACGGGCCGTCCAGTCCTTTGTTTTCAATCTGAAATAAAATGATATTTATGAGGTCTTTGATGTGGATCCAGGAAAAATACTGTCTGCCGTTTCCAAGAGGGCTTCCTATCCAATATTTATACAGAGGCGTCATCATGGGTATTGCCCCTCCGCCCTTTCCAAGGACAACTCCCAGTCGGTTTAATATAACCCTTGCTCCTGAATTCCGGGCATCATTTGCAGCGGCTTCCCATTCCATTGAAAGTGACGCAAGAAAATCCCTGCCAGGAGAAGCACTCTCATCCAGTTGTTCATCACCGTGAAAACCATAATACCCAACCGCAGATGTGCTTATAAGAAGCACATTATCCCTTTTTCTATCAGATAAACCATCAATAATATTCCGGGTTGTCAGGATACGACTTTCAATCAGGGTTTGTTTATATTTTGTTGTCCAGCGTTTAAAGATTGACGCGCCCGCGAGGTTGATGACAACATCACAGGCGGCGAGTTGAGCAAGCCATTGACCTTTTTGGGCGGGATCACCTTCAACAAAAGACAGTCTGTTTGAATGCTCATTTCCTGACCTGATACTGCGGGTGAGTATTTTTACACTATGCCCCTTTTCAAGAAGACTTTCTGAAAGGACGCTTCCTACAAAACCAGTGCCTCCGGTGATGAAGATTTCCATAACACTCTCATGTTATTTTCTTATGATAAACCTTGAACGAACAGATTCGGCACCAAAATATTCCCTGGAAAATCTTTCTGCTGTTTCTATATCATATTCCTTGCATGAAAAGATATTCAGATAAACAGCGCCGGTGCCTTCTGAAAAATGCCCGGTTATTGAACTCGTTTCAATGAATTGCAGAAGGGAATATCCCTTTGTGTGTTCCTGGTTTTCACCAAAATAAGGAGTAAGAGGTTCGCCATAGGGTTTCATGTCTATTACTTTGCACAATTCCCTGGCAAATTTTTTAATGGCCTCTTCACTTGATATTGTTTCGCTGTTACAGCCATAAAGATCCAGTACAAGCTCCCATCCGAATGTTAAGCCTGGAGATTGCGCTACTTCATAAATCTCTTTTTCCACAGTATTTACTGTCATATTAAACGCTCCTTTAAAAAACCGGGCACATGAAAAGCGCCAATATGCATTCCCGGATTATAAAACCTGGTTATTATATTATTTGTGGCTGCTTTTTTCTCTAACACACTGATATCGGTTTTATTGGGATCAATCTTATCTGAACAGAACATGGCAGAGAACAGTCCGCCTATATAGGTCGGCACTGCAAATACATAGGGATATGCAGAACTATATATACCTGCTAAAAGAGAATGGATTTCAACCTGTTCATCAGGCTGCATATGTAGAGATCCTGTCTGGCAAACCATGATACCATCGGGAGTCAGAAGGTCATGAATATCGCTGTAAAAAGCCCTCGAAAAAAGAACAGTAGCAGGACCGACAGGATCGCATGAGTCCACTATAACCACATCATATTTTTTTCCAGCTTCTTTCACAAAAACCGCACCGTCAGATATAATCAGATTAGTTCTGAGGTCCTCAAATGCGCCGTTGTTTATCATGGGCAGATATTTTTTACAGAGATCAATAACACCGGGATCAATCTCAACCATTGTTACACTGGCAACACTTTTATACCTGAGGACTTCTCTCAAAATACCGCCATCTCCCCCACCGATTATCAGGACTTTCTCAGGGTTGGGATGAGACAGCATCGGTACATGGACCATCATTTCATGATAGATGAATTCATCTTTTTCAGTTGTCTGGACGATACCGTCCAGTAAAAGCATTCGGCCATACTGGTAAGAGTCAACGATCCGGGTATGCTGAAACTCGGAATCATCTTCATAGAGTAATTCTTTTATTCCGTAACGAATTTCAACATTATGCCATTCTTCACTTATCCACTTCTGTTCTTCTGTCATGGCAGTATCCCCCGTTTTATCTCCTGCACATCTGTTTTTTCAGGCATAAACTCTTTTTCTAAAACAGGGACTGCCAGATATGGATCAATAGTTCCGCAGACAAACAGATCAATTGCCGCATAATTATATTCCGGCCATGTATGTATACTTAAATGTGATTCCTGAAGAATTGCTACACCGGAAATCCCGCCATTAGGTGTGAATTCGTGCAGATCAATACCCAGCATTGTTGCTCCGCAGGTATTGATAGCCTTTATGATGATTTCCCGGATACGGTTGGAGTCGTTTAAAAAGTGCTCTGTCCAGAGCTCAATAAGCAGGTGAACCCCTGCATACTTCTGGTCACCGTCCTCGCAGCAATATTCTCTTGTTTCTATGTATTCTGATGTTTTTGCCATGTTCTTCATCGACGTCCATAAAAGCTCCTTTTACTGTTTATTTCATATCCGAAAGGAATAAATGAAAAACCTTCCGGGACCTGTAAAACAGAAGAAACCTGATAAACTAAACTGACTTAAAAATCAATAAAAAAATACATTGAAACTAACATTTTGCATTCTTTTAAATTTCGGATTAACTCAATATTTATAAGGAGTTGCATTACCTTAAAAAAACATCGCTGTAAACAGGGAAATCGTAATATATTAAATAATATAAAGACAATAAAATGCAGGTATTGAATAAATTAGATATTGGTACTAATATAACAGGTCGATACAGAAATGAAAAGGGCGCAAACCTTTCTCGGTTTGTCTATACCTGATCTACTTACTTATATCCATGGAGGAAGATAAATGTCAAAAAAACTGCTGATAGTCGGAGGCGTTGCGGGTGGAGCTACTGCCGCCGCCAGGGCGAGAAGACTTGATGAAACTGCCGAAATAGTGCTTTTTGAGAGGGGTGAGTATATCTCATTTGCCAACTGCGGCCTGCCCTACTATATCGGTAAGGTTATAAAGGAAAGAGAAACCCTTCTTGTAACCACAGCAGAAGCATTCAAGGCCAGGTATAATATTGATATCAGGCTATTTTCCGAAGTAATTGAAATCGACAGGGCTGAAAAGCATGTAACGATAAAAGATACAAAAACTGGCGATATTCATATTGAAAAATATGACAAAATTATTTTATCTCCCGGAGCAGAACCCCTCCGGCCACCTCTTGATGGTATTGACCTTGAAAATATCTACAGCCTGAGAAGCATTCCTGATTCCGATCTTATAAAGGCCCAGGTAGAGGATAAAAAACCCGGGTCGGCAGTAATAGTCGGTGGTGGTTTTATAGGGCTTGAAATGGCTGAAAACCTGGCTCACAGGGGTATAAAGGTAACGATAATCGAGATGCTTGACCAGGTAATGGCTCCTATTGATTATGAAATGGCATCCATTGTTCATGCACATCTAAAGGAAAAGGGAGTAACACTTATCCTTGGAGACGGAGTAAAATCCTTTTCAAAGTCGGGCAACGGGATAAAAGTAACAACCGGCAAGGGCGCTGAGGCAGAGTGTGAAATGGTAATACTGTCTATTGGTGTCAGATCCGAAAGCATAATTGCAAAACAGGCCGGTCTTGTTATCGGAAAGCGCGGGGGCATAATTGTTGATTCAGGCATGAGGACATCCGACCCCGATATATTTGCTGTGGGAGATGCAGTTGAAACCAGAGATTTTGTACTAGGATATCCGGCAATGACCGCCCTGGCAGGTCCAGCGAATAAAGAGGCCAGAATAGCTGCGGATAATGCAATGGGCAGAAATGTAGTATTTAAAGGAACCCTGGGCAGTTCAGTTGCAAAAGTATTTGATCTTACTGTAGCATCAACAGGCAGCAACGAAAAAACCCTTAAACAGAACAACATCCCCTATATCGTCAGTTATACACACTCAGGTTCTCATGCCAGCTACTACCCTGACCCGGAGATGATGAGTATTAAACTTGTCTTTTCACCCGGAAGCGGAAGAATCCTTGGAGCACAGATAGTCGGAGGGAAAGGGGTAGATAAACGTATTGATGTTATTGCCACAGCAATACGCGGAGGTATGACAGTATATGATCTTGAAGAACTTGAACTTGCATACGCCCCACCCTTTTCTTCGGCAAAAGATCCGATCAATATTGCCGGTTTTGTGGCAGCAAACATTCTGAAGGGTGATTTAGAAACAATCAACTGGGACGAGCTTAATGATATTTCTTCTGATGAAATACTTATTGATCTTAGAGACAAAGAAGAGATTGAAGAATCAGGCACTATTGAAGGGTCACTGCTCATTCCTCTTGATGAACTCAGGGGACGGCTCAATGAACTGGATAAATCCAAAAGTTATATTCCATATTGCGCCATAGGCCTGAGAGGATATCTTGGCTACAGGATACTTATCCAGAACGGATTCAGGGCAAAGAATCTGAGCGGCGGTTACAAAACCTGGAAACCGGCAACGAACTAAACGAAAAACCTGTTCCATTCAGAAATACCTGAGATGGAACAGGTTTTTTATTGGGAGACAACTTTAATGGCAGGAAAAATACATGAATTTGCAGGTAAACCCGCCCCAAATTCCATCCTGATTGACCCTGATAAACTCGAAGCCACCTATTACACAGACGATATTAAAGGTCCGGTGTTATTCGGGACTTCAGGACACAGGGGAACGTCTCTTTCGGGGACCTTTAATGATGCCCATATAGCAGCCACCTCACAGGCCATATGTGAATACCGCGCTTCAAAGGGAATCACAGGCCCTCTCTTTTTGGGGTTTGATCCCCACGCTCTTTCAAAGCCTGCCTTTAAAACCGCTATTGAGGTCTTTGCTGCAAATAATGTTGAGACTGTTATCCATAAAAATGATCAATTCACACCCACACCGGTAATATCATTCCTCATTCTTGAGTATAACAAAAACAATAACAACACTGCTGACGGTGTTGTCATTACACCTTCACATAATCCGCCAAAGGACGGGGGATTCAAATATAATCCTCCAAACGGGGGGCCGGCTGATGTGGACGCAACCGGCCGGATACAGGACAGGGCCAATGAGATCATTAACAATGGCTGTAAAGAAATAAAAAGAATCGTATATGAAAAGGCCCGGAAAACAGACACAGTGCATGAACAGGATTTTATTACACCCTTTGTAAGTTCATTGTCTCAGATTATAGACATGGACCGGATAAAAAACGCCGGCATAAAGATAGGGGCAGATCCCATGGGGGGCTCGGGAGTGGCGTTCTGGGAACCCATTGCCGACTGCTACGGCCTTGATATTGATGTGGTAAATAAAAAGACAGACCCTGCATTCAGGTTCATGACCCTTGATTCTGACGGCCAGATAAGGATGGACTGTTCATCACCCTACGCAATGGCGAGCCTTATTGCCATGTCTGACAGATATGACATTGCATGGGGTAATGATCCTGACTTTGACAGGCACGGTATTGTATGCCCTGACGGGCTGATGAACCCCAACCATTATCTGTCTGTTGCAATATGGTATCTCCTTCAGAACAGGCCGGAATGGAATAAAGATATCTCAATAGGCAAAACACTCGTAAGCAGTAGCATGATCGACATGATTGTAAATACCAGCGGGAAAAAGCTCTACGAAGTCCCCGTAGGATTTAAATGGTTTGTCCAGGGACTACTTGACGGAAGTGTTGCCTTTGGCGGGGAGGAAAGCGCTGGAGCATCCTTTTTAAGGATGGACGGCTCAACATGGACAACAGACAAGGACGGCTTCTGCATGACACTTCTTGCGGCAGAGATACTTGCTAAAACAGAAAAATGTCCGTCCGAGATCTATAACAGCATACTTGTCCCTGAACATGGCGAACCGTTCTATAAAAGAGAAGACGGACCGATCAGTAACGAACAGAAGGTAATACTCAAGGCCCTTAAACCTGAAAATATAAAAACAGTATCCCTGGCCGGTAAAAAGATAGATAAAGTAATGACCAATGCACCCGGCAACAACGCATCCATAGGAGGTTTCAAGGTAACGCTGGAAGGAGGATCGTGGTTTGCAATCAGGCCATCGGGTACTGAACCAAAGATGAAAGTATATATAGAAAGCTTTGAAGGTGAAGGGCTCTGGCAAAGTATTTATGATGAGGCGCTTCCTTTGATATTTGGTAGTTAATAATGATCAATAAATCAATTATAACTGCATTAGTAATCAGTTCTACATTTATACTTCCACTTACCTGCATTGGGGGTTCATTCAAAACATCACTTGATAAAAAAAAGGATACCAGCATACATAAATTAAATGCTTCAGAGAAAAAAGCCCCCGAACAGAAAATCAGGCAGGAAAGCATCAGACTTGCAATAGACCTGAAAAGGCTTAAAACATTCGCCGGCGAACTGGAATCAATGAAGTCTGAGATGTATAAAATGAGAGAGAACTCCAATGTGTGGACGATTGACTACTTCCCGCCCGAGGAGCATGACAAAATCGAAAATATTCTCTTTCGTTATCTCATGATCAGAAACTCCCTGTGGCAGATGATTAATTATTACAAGGACTACAGGACCCGCTTCACCTGCCCCGAGACACAGACAAAGGGATTTATTATCGGTTACAGTGCCGGTCTTCATTTGACCTCCAATACTTCGCTGCTGGTTGCTACTTTTATTGATGAGCCCGCAGGAAAAAGCAAGCTTAACGAAGCCTATCCAAGATCCGGGATAAAATCCGGAACTTTTGATATACTGCTTTCAAGCGTTACATCCCTTGATCATATGGAAGCCATCAAAGTAGGCCGCGTATTATTCAATAAAGAGAAAAAGGACGATTCCTCGACATTATATAAGATCTACGTCACCAATCCTGAATATAAAACTGTCATTGATCAAATCGATGACCTGTATAACCTGACAGAAGAAAGGATAAAATATATCCTAAAAAAAGAATCACTACTTTTCCCCGAAACCATCAACCGGTTAAGGCATTCGGTAATTGTTAAAATAGCCGAAAAAATGAGTGACACACTGGGGGATAACCTGTATGCAATCAGGGGGCTTTTGTTTTCTAATGTAAGTGACATCAAAATACCCCTGACAAAACCCATTAAATTTTCAGAAGAGCAAAAAAGACAGATACATTCCATGTTGAGGCCGGGAGACATTATTCTTACCTATACGGCGGGATACATGAGTAACATCTTTCTTCCCGGCTCCTTTAAACATGGCATAACCTATGTCGGGACAAACGCCGAACGAAAAGAAACTGGCCTGGTTAACGATCCCACAGAACTCATCGCAGGTATTAATATTGAAAAACTGGAAAAAGATTTTTCGACTGATATAATTGAATCAGGACTTCCGGCAGATGTAATAGAAGCTGTGGCAGAGGGGGTTATATTCAATTCTCTTGATCTTTTACTGGACACACATATTAACAGGATGGTTGTACTCAGACCGAAGTTATCCCTTAGGGAGCAGAAGGAAGCTCTCACCATTGTATTTGCACTCCTGGGAAACGAATATGATTTCAAGTTTGATTTCAATGACGGTTCATACCAGTGCTGCACAGAAGTGATATACAGGGCGCTCAATTCCAGAGGGATATATAATTTTGATCTCATAAAAAGAATGGGGACTCTTACTCTGAGTGCTGATGATATACTCGAATACTATGTAAAACAGGAATACAAACCCTTTGAAATTGTCCTCTATGCCCGGAAGGATCGATTTAAGAGAGGGAACAGGGCAAAGATTTACACAGGGGATGAGGGATTAAGACTATTGAAAAAGTTGATGAGAGTTAAGCTAAGGTGACACAATATCCTTTTTCATAAACGCATCCAAAGGATGAAAAAAAGGGGAACCACCATTCTCTTATTGACATTTTTTGCATAAAGCTTATACACATTATGCATGGCAAATAAGACAAAACTATCA
>JASFHE010000035.1:0-19842 GCA_050123415.1 Desulfobacteraceae bacterium
GGAGGTCAACCGCGTTTCCCAAAATGTCTTGACAAAAAATATGGAGAATTTAATTATTACTAACCCTGTTTCCGCATGTAGTGTAATGCAAATCTAAGTTGAGACATTGTCCCAGAAACGCGCCGATCCACTTAGAATAAGCTATGTGGTAAAGTTACGAAGTCAAATTAATTATACTACAATGATATATTCATTGACAAAAAATATCGTTTTATTATTCTTTCGGGGTTTTTATGGAAAACTATCTGAATTAACCCACAGGAGACAAATAATGTCAAAACTCTTAATCGATGATCGAGATCAGATGTTTGTTCTTTTTGAGCAACTGAAGATCCAGGGCCTGTCCCATTCAGAGCTCTATTCCGAGTTTGATGAAGATACCTACAGAATGATCATGAGGGAGGCAGAAAAACTCGCCACCAATACGATGATGCCGACATATTCGGAAACCGATTCTGCCGGCTGTGTATTAAAAGACGGCAACGTGATCGTCCCTGCTGTTTTTAATGAATTATGGAAGCTGTGGAATGAGGGCGAATGGCGCCGCATAGATCTTCCCCGGGAGATCGGCGGTCAGGGCCTGCCCCTCACAATAGGAACTGCGGCAAATGAATATTTTGAGGCTGCTAACCTTTCCTTTCAGACGCTTGCGGCAATGGCAAGGGGCGCGGCCTTTTTAATAGCCCGGCATGGCACCGGGGAACAGAAAAATAAATATGTCGAAAAGATATTGTCCGGCAAATGGACCGGGACCATGGTCCTTACCGAATCCGAAGCAGGAAGCGATGTAGGTGCTACAAAAACAGTGGCTGTACCCAATGATGACGGCACATACAGCATTACAGGAAATAAAACGTTTATTACGGCCGGAGATCATAATCTGGCAGAAAATTTTATTCACCTGACATTAGCCAGGGTAAAAGGCTCTCCTCCCGGTACCAGGGGATTGTCACTTTTTATTACACCAAAGTACAGGGTGAATCCGGACGGATCATGTGGTAATGCAAATGATACAAAGGTCGTTTCAATCGAAAAAAAGATGGGACTTAAGGGTTCTCCAACATGTCAGTTGATGTTTGGCGAAGAAGGCAATTGTATTGGTGAACTGGTGGGTGAGGTCAACAAGGGTATGTCCATCTTTTTCACGATGATGAATGAATCCCGGCTGATTGCTGCCCGTCATGCCGAATCAATAGCAGCTACTGCCTATCTCCACGCCCTGGAGTATTCAAAGGAAAGGCTGCAGGGCAGAGAGACCGGTTCACCCCCTGAATCACCACAGGTTCCTATAATAAGACACCCTGATATCAGGCGCATGCTGCTTCAGATGAAATCTTATACAGAAGGAATAAGGGCACTTATTCTATACACCTCATACTGCATGGACATGGAACTTATATCAGAGAGTAAAGATGAAAAACAGAAATGGGAAGAACTCACGGCCTTTTTAACCCCTGTAGCAAAGGCATATGGTTCTGATATGAGTTTCAGGGTGACCGAGACCGCCATGCAGGTATACGGCGGATACGGTTATATGAAGGATTATCCTGTTGAACAATTCCTGCGGGATGAAAAAGTCCATACCATATTTGAGGGGACAAATGGCATTCAGAGCCTTGATCTTGCGGGTAGGAAGGTGCTCAGAAACAGTGAAAGCCTTTTTGGTTTTCTGGGGGATATAAGAAAATTTGTTGAAGAAAATAAAGAACACAAGAGCCTTGCAAAACATATGGGATATCTCTCGGAAGCAGTGAAAGCCCTGTCGGATGTCACCATTCACTTCACTGAACAGGCGGGTAAAGACTTCAACAATGTAGCCCTTTTTGCCACACCATACATGGAGCTCTTTGGAGATGTAACAGTAGGGTGGCTTCTTTTGTGGCAGGCGGTCATTGCAGAAAAAAAACTTGAAGAGATCATGAAAGAAAAGGGAATAAAAGGCGCGGAAGAAATAAACAAGCTTGCAGAGGATAGCAGCGAGATTGCTTTCTACAGTGGAAAGATAGCTTCGGCGCACTATTTCGGCAGCACTATATTACTTCTGGCTTCTGCAAAGGCAAAGGTAATAATAGACAGCGATACAGCAGCGCTTGAGATCGCGGAGGAAGCGTTTTAGAAAAACCGGATACTGGATCCTGGTTTCTTGATACTGGGTAAGAAAAGCCTCCATCCTGTATAGTTTTTATGCGCATCCGATAGCATACACTTTCTACGGAAAAAAGTTAGGTGAACCAAATGCCGCCTTGAACCTCTGGGTAAGGCTGGCCATTTCGAGATTTTCAACACCAATTGACCCGCTGAATACGCCCAGGACCTGCGTGCCGAACTTGATCATGGAATTGACATGCTTTTCATAATGGTTATTTTAAAAACGAAATATCAATATCATTTTTTCGATTAGCAACCTGCCCAGTAAAAATGGGGTTGCGAGCCGGGTTAAGCTAAAAGCTGCCCGGCTATTTTTTGGGAGGTGAATGCCATGTTTACAGATACTTTAAAGGATAAATTGTGCAAAAAGGGTATTTCCAGACTCAGCCCGATATTTAATGAAGATGCGTTTTCAAGGGATGATTCTTCAGATGATCACATCTTTTATGAAAAGGACCGCTTTGTGAACCATATTGATAAGGTTGCCATGGAAACAGTTGAGCTGCTTATAGGAGATCTTGTAATAGAAAATGATCCGGTAATACTGGATCTTATGGCAGGATGGGATTCCCATATTCCGGAATCCGTAAAAGCTTCGGAGACTACAGGCCTTGGTTTGAATGAGAATGAACTCAAAGGAAATAAAAATCTTACCAGGTATATGCTTCATGATATTAACTCTGATCCGAAACTTCCCTTTGGTGAAAATTATTTTGATATTGTTATAAACAGCCTTTCGGTTGACTATATGACAAAACCACTGGAAATGTTTCACGAGGTTGCAAGGGTATTGAAGCCCGGAGGGCTTTTCCTGGTTATTTTCTCCAACAGGATGTTCCCCACAAAAGCTGTCAGAGTATGGAAGGATTCAAGTGAGACAGAACGTATCATCCTTGTAGAGGAATATTTCCAGGGATCGGGTATGTTTGAGAAGCCTGCAAAGTTTATATCAAAGGGAAAGGACAGACCGAAGGAAGATAAGTATTATGAATACTGCAAGTCGAGTGATCCGGTATACGCGCTCTATGCCGAGAAAAAAGGCGGAAAACCCGGTCGCACGAAAAGGCCGATACCGGTTATTGGTATGGATAAAAACCGCAGGAAAGAGCTGGAAATGAAAAAGAAGGAGATAAAAGATACCCTTTGCTGTCCTCATTGCGGAGATAAATTGCAGAAGTGGCTGGTGCCGGATAATCCTTTTGTGTGTTCATGGGATAATGAATTTATGTACATATGTTTCAATGACAAGTGCTCATATTACACCGGAGGCCTGGACTTTTTCAGACGTGAGGGTAATTCGGGGGCCTACAGGCTTATGTACAATCCGGAAAAAGATACCTGTAATCCAATCCCTGTTCCAAATTCCAAAGCCTTGAGGGAAGGGATTATAGATGCAGATTAACCTGAAGAGGTGAAGATGCACTGTTGATAAAATGTTGAAGGGCGGACACACAGATCCGCCCCTAGAGTAGAATAATAACGTAATGATGGAATAGGTGGTATTAATATATCCACGATTACAATGTAGGGGCAGACCTGTGTGTCTGCCCGGTTTTTTCATGATATAAATCTGTTATTTTTTTAAAAAACGATGTATCGAATCCGGTATTGAGGGCGAAAAATTTTTCGCCCCTACCCTCGAATCCTGGAATCCTTAATCCCTTTTTTTATTTACAAACCTGATTTTTAGGTATATCAAATAATCCTGTCAACTCGACTCACCAAGTATTAAACCAGACACGGGCGGTTAACTCAGCGGGAGAGTGCCATCCTCACACGGTGGAAGCCGCGGGTTCAAACCCCGCACCGCCCACCATGTTCCATTTGAAATGGAAAAACAAACTTGATATAAATATTCATCCCTCACTATTAAAAGGTCGTTTATGGATGATGTTGATTTGAAAGAACTTGAAAGTATTAAGGCAAACGTCGATTGCCCAAAGGATTTTGCATGCATAAATGACGGGTTGGAGAATCTCTGTAAGGCGGAAGACCTGGGACTTGACGAGTTTCTGGAATGTCTGCAGGAAAATCCTTCTGTTTGTCCTTTTTCCTTTCGGTTTGGTAATAAATATTTCTGCAAATGTGAGGTAAGGTTTTATCTGGCAAAAAAATACGAGAAATAATATCATGCCCTTTACACATATCATTAGCTGTAAACATCAATGAAGGTATAAAGCCTTGCTTCAGATTATCCTTGGCGCAGTACTTATCAGTTTTTCTTCAGTGTTTGTAAAACTGGTTCATGTCGGGCCTACAACTGCTCTTTTTTACAGGTTCTCTTTTGGTGCGGTTGCCCTTTTATAACCGCATTCATATTTAAAATTCCCCTGTTCCGTGACATTCGATCATTTTTCTTTGCCGGTCTTGCAGGATTTCTGTTTTCACTCGATCTCTTTTTCTGGCACAGATCAATTCTTTATATAGGGCCGGGGCTTGCTACTATACTTGGAAGTTTTCAGGTATAATCCTGACCATACAAAAATCCCAGAAACTTTCCAGAAAACTGGATCCGGTATCCAACATGGCATGGCTTTGTTTTTTCGGTTCAATATTCGGAAGTCTTGGCGTCACGGCAAGCGGTGAAACATTTTTTATTCCGGATATCTCAAGCCTTTTGTTTCTTATGGCTTATGGAATAATCTGCTCAGGCATCGGGTGGTACCTTATTACAAAGGGACTGCCCGGCGCGTCAATTTCTCTGGCCGGATTATCTTTAATACTTCAGCCCGTACTTGCTTTTATATGGGATGTTTTATTTTTTGAAAGACCTGTAACGCTTATGAATATCACTGGCGCTTTAATCGCTATTGTAGCTATTTATATGGGAGTTATTAGCAGATCCGACTAAGGCGGGGTGTTTTCTATATATCAAGCCGGGATATTGCCTTTTCAAATTCCTCAAGCTGTTCATCCAGTTTTAAAAGGAGTGAATCGACTCCTGTCATGTCCTAGGACACAATGTCACCGGGCTGTCACCGGTTGTTTCATATTTATTTTATAATAATTCAAATACATGTTGCAAAATTGAAAAACGTGCATTGTATTAAGGTTTTTTTGCTTTCTCTGTAGCTGTCTGGAGTATAATTATTAATCCCCAAACAATTTTTTTGAGTTAAACACGAGAGGTTGTATATAGAATGATAACAGGTGTTTTATTATTGAAGCTCAGGAATGGAAGCCTCCTGTTTATTTGCTGGGAAGAAAAATTAAACAATAAATCAGGAGGTTCCATTCACAAACATGTTTACTTAAAAATCAAAGGAAAGCGTAACTCCATATGTCCTTGGGGCAACATACTGGCCGGAGATAGTGCCGGAATATGCATCATAATCAGCACTGGTTGCGTAACTAATGGATCGCAACTTCTGGCTGTTGAAAATATTGGTACCCCATAAACGTACTTGCCAGCTCATATCTTCTGGTACCCATCGAGTTGATTTATAGGATAGTGAGGCATCCATTAACCAGTAATCACCCACACCAGGCATAAAGAAAAAACCATCTCTTGCGTTGTACAACCTCTGATCTATTCCTTCACCTTCATAATAGGCCGTAGTACTGAAAGTCATGATGTCCATACCTATGCTCTCTGTATGAGTGTAAGTAATATTTCCCCTAAAGGGCGATCCTCCAAATTCCAGTCCGGATTTATCTCCGTAACTCGCAGGATTGTTATACACATTATCCGCAAGGGGATATCTCGCAAGTATAGCATCGGCCAGGTTATAACCTTCCCATTCGTTTTGGGACCATCTGGCCGTTACTCTTAATGTATCTTTAAGGGTAAGAAGGTATATGATATCAGTATTTATACCTGTCTGATTGGCTCCTCCGGGAGCAATGGCTACCTGGTCATTAATATCATAGTCATCTGTGCCGACTGAAAGGAATGTCCCCGGATTATCAGGATCTTCAATGCCACTGCATGCATGGAGCAGTGCAAGTGCATTATCAGCAGTTGAATCAACATTTTGTATGGAAGCATCAGGGCCGCTGTCCGATCCGGGTGTATAAATACCTGTTTGAACAGTACTGCCCGGTGCTTCATAGATCTTGTAGTTTGAGCACTTATAAGCCTGGGTCCACTGGTTAAAATTCTTATAATCATAATAATAAGCACTCATATTTACCTGGAGGCGGTCATTAAAAAAACGGCTTTTAATGCCGAGTTCCCAGGCGTCAAGGAATTCAGGAGGGAGGAATGTTCCGTCATTCTGCACATTACCGGTTTTATAACCCTTTGAATACCCCCCGTAGAGCATAACATCTCTATTGACCTGCCAGCTCAAACCGGCCTTGTATGTGTCCTCTTCCCAGCCCCTCCTTTCACGATGCCGTGGATTGTCCGGGTCATCAAAATCAATGAGCCCGAATGTCCCGTAGTAAGTACCGTAGTATTCCTTATCATCCCATGAACGACGATAACCACCAGTAAAATTTAGGTCACCAAAAATATTTATTGTTGTTTGACCGAACAAGGCATTTGCTGTGGTGTTCAGGTCTTCCCAGTATACGTTAGTGGCCGGATCAGCAAATTTAATAATAGTATCATCCTGGGATATTCCACCAACGATCCATTCATAGCGGTCGCCAGCAGCTATTGTTGATTTGGATGTCAGGTGCATCTCAAAGGAATTGAAATGACTTTTAGTGCCGTTCCCTGTAAACAACACATTCCCTCTCCGATAATGATTGAGTCGAACATTTTCATATACATTGTCTTCGTTTCTTTCACCTGCCGAAGTGAATGATACGGCCATATATACCCAGTCTTTTAATTCCTCAAGGGCACGATATCCATACAGCATGGTCAGATAAGCAAACTCAAATTCACGCTCCCATTGAACAGTAATTCCCCAGGAATCGTCATCATTAAAGTTGTCGTATGGTCTTGGCCTGGCTGTCTGGAAAGGTGTAGTGCCACCGTCCCGATGCAGGAAATCAGTGCCCGTATATCATGCTATTCTATAGGGGGTTTTAATTGGACCGGAATCCCATGTGTCAGGCACGGTTGTGCCGGATAAATTATTGGGATTTGTGGTGGTGTTTGGTACAATCGAAAGGTTACCAAAGACATCGAGATAAACCCCTGTAGAGCCTCCACCTTCATTATCATAACCCTCAAAATCGACTGATGCTGTTATAGTATCAGTGTCTGTAGGCTCCCAGGTCATGCCCAGGCGTGTTCCATACCCGTTGGCATCATTGTATCCTACATCCGTATATCCGTCGTGTTTATAAATGCGGCCTGCCCAGCGCAGGGCTAGCTTATCGGTTATGGGTATATTGATTGCTCCCATATATCTGCGCTCATTATAGTTCCCGAACTCCACACTGAAATTTCCACCGAATTCACCCAGAATTGCCTTTTGTGTGATGATGTTAATGGCTCCGGCAGTAGATCCACGTCCATAAAGTGTGCCTACAGGGCCTTTGAGAACTTCTACTCGTTGCATATCATAGAAATAGTTATTGAAACCCTGATTCCTGGTTAATTGCACTCCGTCTACGTGCATCGAAACGGTCGTTTCAAATTCCGGATTGAATATCAGGTCAGGAACCTCGCGGAGATTGATCTGCATATAGTTGGCAGCGCTCATGTTAATTTTGAGATCCGGTAGAATTTTGCCGAGATCCTGTGTATCAAATACTCCCCTGGTGTTCATATCATCCGGTCTGACTACATCTATTGCCAGCGGAACCTTTTGTAATGTTGCTTCTCTTTTCTCAGCAGTTACTGTGATTTCTTCAAGTGTGAATTCCTCCTCCTGAGCAGATGACGGGTTTGATACACATAATGCAATCGGGATGGTCTCCGTGTACTGATGAGGCAGACCCCTCGACCTGAGCAGATGACGGGTTTGATACACATAATGCAATCGATAAAAAGCATATTGCAAAAAAACTCAACTTACATTTGTAATAAACCAAAACAATCTTTTTTTTCATTTTTTTCCTCCAAATATTAACGATTTTTATCCACTTTTTATAAAAGGCTCCTAAAATAGCTCATGAATTATAAGCCACTGCCCATTAATAAGACGAAAAATACGGCCAACCTTGAAGTTACTTTTACTAATTATATTATAAAAAATGCACTTTTTTTATTAAGTGTAAGCTAGGTAAAAATAACATATACTATTAATAATAATTATAAATCATATTAAATATGTTTAACTGTCTAATATAACAAAATAAGGTTAGACAGATTTTGCTTGACTAAATTGGAAACATAAAGCTAATATATATAAAATATATATATTAAACATCCAATAGCATGTCAAGAAGTAAATGATTTATTAACTTTTGTTTTAAAAGGAGATTCAGGAGATGAAGCCAACCGGATTAGTCATACTGTGAATGTTATATTTCGATGAATAAGTTAGCGGATAACAGCATAAATATTAATTATTTAGATGGAGTATTTGGAAATTAGCCCCTCGTGATATTGGAAGTGTAACAACCCGCACTCCGGTAGACCTGACAGGCAAATATCAAATTTTCAAGAATCGAGAGAATGGGCGTAAACAGACGTGATTTTTTAAAGGTACTTGGCGGTACCTGTGTTTCTCTGGCAGCCGGGAGTCGTTCAGATGCGTCTCAGAAAAACAAAAACGATGTGGAATTTTATGGAATCCTATATGATTCAACGCGTTGTGTTGCCTGCCAAAGCTGTGAATATGCATGCGCAGAACAAAACAATCTTCCTGAACCTGATGAATCTGTAGAAGCCGGCGTAATCCGTAAAACAAATGAAACCCGTGCTACAGCAATAAGTATTTTCAATACTTCAAAGGGAGAAGTCCCGGTAAAAAGACAGTGTATGCATTGTAATGACCCTGCCTGTGCTTCAGCCTGCCTTACAAGAGCGATGTATAAAACATATGAAGCGCCGGTTATCTGGCGGGAAGACAAATGCATGGGATGCAGATTCTGCATGGTATCATGCCCCTTCGACAGCCCCAAATTTGAATATCAGAGCACAAACCCGAGAATAATAAAGTGCACAATGTGTTTTGATTTAATCAAAGACGGCGGAGTACCGGCATGCGTTGACAGTTGTCCGGCAGAGGCTATAGTTTTTGGAACCCGAAGGGAATTGATTAAAGAGGCAAGAAGAAGAATTTTCGAAGACCCGGATTCATATTTTGATCATATCTATGGCGAACATGAAGCCGGTGGGACAGGATGGCTTTACTTATCTCCTGTCCCCTTTGAAGAAATAGGGTTTAATGCGAATATCCAAAAATCATCATATCCTGCTCTTACCAAGGGATTCATTTCCTCGATCGCTCCGGTTGATATATTTCTGCCAGCCTTATTACTGGGCATCTATGAAGCGACAAAATTTAAGAAATAAGTAAAAAGGATTGTTTGTGAAAGATATGGACAACACTTTGGAGCAAAACATATATACAACAAATAAATTGAAATTTATTTTAAATGAATTAAAGCCGAAAGGTATATTCACACCCTTTAATATCATGAGTTTTCCAATTATTATCCTCGGACTTGTGATTATTGCATATCGCTTTGCAAATGGAATCGGGTCTGTGACAAATTTATCCCAGGATTACCCCTGGGGTCTATGGATAAGCTTTGATGTTGTTACCGGCGTTGCCTTTGCCGGCGGAGCCTACGTCCTGGTGTTTATAGTCAATATACTGAACCTTGAAAAATACAAACCCATTGCAAGGGTAACTGTATTAAACGGTTTTCTGGCCTATCTTTTCTATTCCGCAGCCCTTTTCCTGGATCTGGGCCGCCCCTTTAAGATTATTAATGTCATTATAGGAAACGATTATGGCGTAAACTCTGTCCTGTTTCTAGTCGGATGGCATTTTGTCCTTTACAAGCTTGCCCTGTTAATAGAGTTTTCACCGGCTATTGCCGAATGGCTTGGTGCAAAAAAGGCAAGGAAGATATTGTCGAGCCTGACATTAGGCGCAGTTATTTTCGGAATCACCCTATCTGTTCTTCATCAGTCCGGGCTTGGCGCCCTGTTTTTAATGGCCAAAGGCAAAATACACCCGTTATGGTATAATCCCTATCTGCCGTTGATGTTTGTAGTATCGAGTATTTTTGCCGGTATTTCACTGGTTATCTTTGAAGGCTCAATAAGTCAAAAGGTTTTTTCCGATTTGATGGATGATAATGCACGACACAGGCATCATGATATAATGCATGGATTAAGCAGGGTCTGTGCAGGCACATTATTTGTTTATCTGTTTATGATGATTATAATATTTGTTCATCAAAAAAACTGGCAATACCTGAACAGCGGAGTGGGAATGTGGTATTTACTTGAGATAATCGGATTTGTCCTTCTGCCATTAATCCTGTTTACCGTAAGCTATAAAAAGAAAAATATCCCTCTGATTAAAACCGCTTCAATAATTACTTTGCTGGGGATACTATTGAACAGAATGAATGTCTCTCTTATAGGGTATAAATGGTATGAAGCTGTTCGCTATATCCCATCCTGGCAGGAGATTGTAGTGACCCTGACAATTATATTTATTGAGATCTGGGTATTCAGATGGATCGTATTACGAATGCCTGTATTAAGCCTGTCATTTAATAATATAAGGAAAAACAATAGAGATTAGAAAAATGGAACAATTTATATATCACAATCTATTCGAGACAAAAGGTATAGAATATATAATAACAATTATATTCTTTGTATTGCTTGTTCCTTTCTGGATGACATTAAACAGGAAAAACACCCTCGAAGAACAGGCTCAAACAGCCTTTGAAACCATAAAAGCAGGCTTGCTGAGAATTCCGCAGGGATTATTTTACTGCCCGAATCATCTGTGGTCACACCTGGAGAAATCCGGTCATGCAAAGGCCGGCATTGACGACTTTCTCCAGCATGCTTTAGGCGAGATTCAAATCAGGCATTTAATAGATCCGGGCTCCGGCGTTGAGAAAGGTCAGCCTCTGTTTGAAATCAGGCAGAATGAAAAATTACTTACCCTGACCGCACCGATTTCCGGAACGGTTGAGGGAATTAACCCTGAACTCCAGAAAAATTACAGGATTATCAACTCAGATCCCTATGGAACAGGCTGGGTATATAAAATAAGGCCTGAAAACTGGAAAGAGGAAATAGATTCATGTCATTTTGCTGAAGATGCCACAGACTGGATGGAGAACGAACTGAGCAGGTTCAAAGGCTTTATTTCTGCTTCAGTTGATAAATACATGCCTGGCGCAGGCGAAGCTGCCTATCTGGATAAGGGTGAACTTATTGATCACACACTCACGTCCATGCCTTCAGAGATATGGAATAGTTTTCACAGAGATTTTCTGGATATGGGCTAGTTTTATCGTTTTATTATGGGAAGGCAACTTGGATGAATGGCGTCAGGACCGCGGACTATGATGGTTCTGGTTGATACTACCGTTTGGGTGGATTTTTTCCGCACATTCATGCCCCCATGTAAAAGCACCGGAAAGACTAATTGTTGATAATGAAGATGTCTGTATTTGCGGTATTATTCTGATAGAAGTACTCCAAGGAATCAAAAAAGATAGTGAAATCAGGCATATACGAGAATTATTTAGGTCTTTAATCTTTTTGCCATTAACTCTATAAGTTCCTTATATATCAAGCCGGGATACTGCCTTTTCATATTCCACAAGCTGTTCATCCAGCTTCAAAAGGAGTGAATCAACTCCGGTCAGGTCTCCGGACTCTCCCGCTATCTCTATCTGATAGGCGATCTTCTGGACAGACACAGCACCGACATTTGCCGATGAGCCTTTTAGAGCATGTGCATGAATCCGGACAGAAGGTGCATCACCGTCATAATAAGCTTTTTTTAAAGCTGAAATCTTACCCGGGATATATACGGAAAAGTCATTAAGTATTCTGCGTATCATCTCTTTATCTTCCGCCAGATTCTCCATAACAAGGGATAGATCAAATGCAGCTTCACCGGTACCTGCGGCCTGAACCGGGGCCTGTTCCTTTACCTTATTTAATCGCCCGTGTTTAATAAGCCATTTCTCGATCATGTCATACAGCTCAACCGGTTTTACAGGTTTTGAAAGATAGTCATCCATACCGGCATTTATACATTTTTCCATGTCACTATCCATCGCATGACCTGTTAATGCAATAACCGGTATCCTGTGATCGAGGACCTTTGAACGAGGATCGCGTATTATTTCTGTGGCTTCGTATCCATCCATCTCAGGCATCTGACAATCCATAAGGACCAGATCGTACGGGGTTTGCTCAAGGGCCTTTACTGCATCCTTCCCGTTTGTAAAGATATCGATATTGTACCCGAGCCGCCCGAGAATACCTGTTACAACCTTTTGATTGATAGCATCGTCTTCGGCAACCAGGATTTTTATCTGCTGTTTTTTATCTTCGGATATGAAACGCGGGGGAACATTTTCCTTTTTTTGCACTGCTTCCTCCTGTTTCTTTTTTCCGGTTGTTTTGACAAGGCATTCATGGAGTTTTGTCTGGTCTGACGATTTTGTAATACAGGCAGAAAATCCTGTTTCCTTCATTCTTCCGGTATCGGCCTGGCAATCGGGAGGTGCCAGCATGATCATAATGGTGTTCTTCAGATTTGCGTCTCTTGTTATTTTTTCCCCGAGGGCCTCACCGTCCATGTCAGGCAACTGCATGTCTATAACAGCAATTTCATATGGAGAATTACAGTCAATAGCAAACAGCAGTTCTTTTAATGCATTTGATCCGCTGGATGCTTCACCATAACTGTATCCCCAGCTTTTTATTTTGTCCCCCAGTATCTTACGATCTGAGGCATCGCCGCCCACAATCAGGATACGTTTTCCTTTGATGTCAGGAGGCTGTTGAGCTTTTGGTACCCTGGAATCAGGTTGTTTATTCAATTTTATCGTAAACCAGAATGTAGAACCTTTTCCTTCTTCACTGTCTACTCCGATCTGGCCTCCCATCATTTCAATAAGTTGTTTTGATATGGTCAGACCCAGACCTGTGCCGCCGTATTTACGTGTCTTTGAGCCATCCGCCTGAGAGAAGGATTCAAAGATATTAGGGAGTTTATTATCGGGGATACCTATCCCTGTATCTCCTACGCTGAACCGGATAGTCGCATTGCTCCTGCTTTCATCCATAAGGTCTATATCAACAGTTACTTTGCCCTGTTTTGTGAATTTTATGGCATTACCTGCAAGATTGGCCAGTATCTGACGTATTCGTACCGGATCTCCGTGTAAAAAAGACGGAACCTTCGGGGAAATTGTTACATGGTATTCAAGCCCTTTTTCCCGAGCCTTTTTTTCTACAAGACCGTTCATTTCATCAATCACTGCTCTAAGATCAAAATCAATATTTTCAAGATTGAACTTTCCTATCTCCATCTTTGAAAAATCCAAAAGATCATTGATTATCGACATCAATGAATCTCCGCTGAGTCTGATAATATCCAGAAACTCTTTTTGCTCTTCGTTCAAATCTGTATTCAACAGGATCTCTGATATGCCGATAATACCGTTCATGGGAGTTCTCAGTTCGTGACTCATATTGGCCAGAAATTCATTTTTCGCGGTATTTGCCACTTCAGCCTTTTCTGCCAGTGAATTCGCTTTTAGAATAGCCTGCTTCAATTCCCTGTTCAGAGACTCGAGATATTCTTCCTGCTGCTTGATCGTTGAGATATCACGCACCACACCCTCAATTGCCTTTGGTTCCCCGGTGTTTTTATATATTACCTGGGCGTTCAGGCTGCAGATGGAGTATGTTCCGTCTTTCTTTTTTAGTTCCAGTTCATAATTTTGTATTTTTTCTGCCTCCAGCAGGAATGACAATAATTTTTCCATGCCGTGAATTGAAATAAATATTTCACCCAGGGACTTGCCAATAATTTCTTCTTCAGGATAGCCGGTTAAGGTTTTTATTGAAGGGCTTACAATTTCCAGGATACCGTCAAGATCGCATTTAAAGTACAGGTCCTGGAAAGACTCGAATATATCCCGATATTTGCTTTCGCTAGCAAGCAGGGCTTCTCCCTTTCGTTGTAACCGGATGTTTTGTAGTTCTCTTTCTGCCAGTAATTCCTTCATACGGGTGTTCTGCTCTTCCCGTTCGGTAAGCAGGTTTTTCATCCGGACATTCTGCTGTTCATGTTCGATAAGCAGGTCTTTCATTCGGGCATTCTGCTGTTCATGATCACCAAGCAGATCCTTCATTTCGAGTTCCATCTTTTTACGATCGGTGATATCCACAAAGCTTTTTAAGAGGCAGGCACGACCTTCAATAGTTACAGGAATAACAGTATGTATAACGAACGCCCTGGAACCGTCTGATCTGAGCATTTCTGCTTCAGCATTATATATTTTTTTACCAAGGTCAGTAACGGGACATTTACCTTTATCTGCCGGGCAGATGAATTTATGACAGCTCTTGTCAATGATATTGTCTTTATCGGTTCCTATTAGACGGCAGGCTTCAGGATTTACATCAATAATAATATGTGATTTTTCATCTATTAAAAGTATCCCGCTTTGTATGGAGTTGAAAATAAGTTGCAGACGATCTTTACTTTTTACCAACCTTTTTTCGTACGAGTTCAACCGCTTTATGCCATACCTGATGCCTGTGAGTCCAAGGAGCCAGATGATACTGTGGAAAATCGTTACAGATATAACATGAATTCGCGCAATAGAATAATATGGCTCCATTGGGGCTGAAACACTGATACCGCCCCGAAGATCACCGGGTTTATATTCCTGATACCCGGTCCACACCAGTGAACTGCCGACCACAATTGTCCAGATCAGGATTAAAAATACACTGTAATGCCGTATGAAAGCCGGTTTTTCAGGAGAATTCCTCTGGCTTATCATATAAGTCCTCTTTTGGCCAAAGGCCATTTTTTTTGATTTCTTTATGAGGACGATTCAACCTCAAATTATAATGGTAATTATGCAACAAATATGCCTTGTTTTCCGGAAAGGAGTAAAGATAATAATGTTTAAGAAATCAATAGGTTAATAGCTGTTATGCATACAATTAGCGGTCATGAGAATGCAATCTGGTACTGGCATATAAAATAATGTCATGTTTTTGGCAGAAAAACGAATTCAATACTTCTCATCACTGTTTTTTTGCCTCCTTGTTTTTTTGCATTTGCAGGTTTATACAGCAGGATACTCCCGGTATAGTCTATTACTGATTCAGTATTTCCTGTAAAGTATTAATAAGGTCATTGGGTGAAAATGGCTTTTGAATAAACCGGACTTCCTCATTCAGAACACCATAGTGCTCGATGACATTGTCCGTGTACCCGGACATATATATGACTTTCAATCCGGGTCGCTTTTTTAAAGCCATGTTGTAGAGATCACGACCATTCATCCCCGGCATAATTACATCCGTCAGAAGAAGGTGCACATCTTTGTCACAGGAACCGAGCAGGTTAAGGGCGTCTTCACCATCCTCGGCCTCAATAACTTCATATCCCTGACGGGTGAGTATGTTTTTGACCATCTGCCGGACATTTTGATTGTCTTCGGTGAGAAGTATGGTCTCTGATCCCTTCTTTTTTAATCCGTCCAGACCTGTTTTCCTGATGCTGTCAATCTGCTCGTTTCCATGATAGGGCAGGTATATTTTAAATGTTGAACCGACTCCCACCTCACTGTATGCGAAAATATTTCCATTATGCTGTTTAATAATTCCATATACAGTCGCCAGCCCAAGGCCGGTTCCCATTTCTCCCTTTGTAGAAAAAAAAGGTTCAAATATCTGATTCAGGGTTTCGGCATCCATGCCGTGTCCTGTATCGCTTATGGCAAGCATAACGAATGGGCCGGTTTCGGTATCAAAATGATTTTTTACATAGGCTGCGTCATGGGTGACAATCCCGGTTTCTATTGTCAGGGCGCCTCCTTCGGGCATGGCGTCCTGGGCATTGACAGCTAAATTTAAAATAACCTGTTCGATCTGAAGCATATCCGCTTTGATGACCTGAGGTGTGGGTGATGTAACAATATTTAGGTTTATATCTTCCCTGATTGTGCGTCTGAGCAGGTTTTTAATACCATCAATAATATGGTTCATATCAAGGATTTTATACTGCAGAGTCTGTTTACGGCTGAAGGCGAGTAACTGGCCCACAAGCCCTCTAGCCCGTTTTACTGCAGTGTAGATCTCAGACAATGGCTCAGCGTACAGGTCATTTGAAGCCAGATCCTCCAGAAGCAATTCACTGTAACCCAGTATCGGGGTAAGCAGATTGTTCAGGTCATGGGCAACACCGCCAGCTAGGCGCCCGATGGATTCAACCTTTTGTGCCTGCATATATTGCTCTTCCAGCCTGGCTTTTTCAGCCTCCACCAGCTTACGTTCGGTCATATCAATGAGAATACCGCGAAATCCGGCTGCTTTTCCGTCATTAAATATAGGGCTTGCATGAAAGAGTATCGGGAATGTAGCGCCGTCCTTTTTTTTGGCCAGGTATTCCTGCGGTCCTTCATCATGACCCTTTAACCGCCTTGCCATGCTGTTTAATAAACGTTCACGGTCTGTCTGGGCTATCATGCTTATTCCGCTCAATCCTCCGGATAACTCATCCCTTGTGTAACCGAAGAGATCAATGGCCCGCTGGTTGGCAAAAAGGATTTCAAGTTCGAGGTTGGTTTCAAACACAGCTTCGGGAAGCATTTCAACTAATTCGCGAAAGCGTGACTCACTGGTCCTCAGCGCTTCTTCCGTTCTTTTTCTTTTTGTAATGTCCTGTACTGTTCCCCTCATGGCAATAAGGTCATCGTTGTCATCATAAATCCCCTTAAAGGTAGAGGTGTAATAGCCTGTGCTGCCGTCAGGAAAAAGAAACCTTTGTTCATATGTGCCTGTGTCATGGTTCTTTATTGCCTTCTGCATGATCTCCTGCTCGCGTACATGGTCTTCAGGCCAGGGAGAGAGCGCCATTATTGAATCAATCTGAGGTTTGAAGGTTTTGGGGTCCTGCTGGAATATCTTGTAAACTTCTTCCGACCACTCAACGTCTCCGCTTTCTATGTCCCAGTACCAGTAACCTATGCAGGCCATACGTTGTGCTTCACGCAGCCTTGAAGCGTTTATCATAAGTTCTTTCGCGAGATTTTTTTGCTCGGTAATGTCAGAGACAGTTCCCTCAATAAAAGCAGGTTTCCCGGATGAGTCTAAGATAATAACATTTTTCTGGAATATCCATTTTTTGTTATCCGATGAGTCTATGATCTGGTACTCATAAAATGGCGGGGCTTTTCCGGCAAGGAGCAGAGGCCATTGTTCATCAAAAAAGGTCAGGAAGTCGGGATGGAGGATTTTTTTTATCAGCAGTGGTGAACTATAGAATTCTTCAGGCCTGTATCCGAAAATTTCAATGCACGCAGGACTTACATATTCATATCTACCGTCAGGCAGGGAAATGCGATAAAGCATGTCCCTGCTGTTTTCAAGGAGTTCTGTCAGCAGCCTGTTCTGTCTTTTCAGATTTTCCAATTCAGGTATAATATCTTTATTGTTCATTTATGTATCATCCGTGGTAAGATTGAGCTATTAATCATCCGGGCATTAGGGATACACCTGCTACAGGCATTGACAGTGAATTGGTTTTTCAATAAAAGAGATCAGGCTGTTTGTTTCGGCTGAAAGTTGAGTGAATCATCAATTTAATACGGCATGTAACACTGCAAATTATGTCAAAACCGAAACATGTTGTCAATTTAAGTTTCCCGGTCTATTGATCGGCATAGGTGTACAATTTTTATCACATTACCAGATGACTCACGGAGAATATCAGCATGAGATTTTTAATTATTGATATTGGCGCAGGAACAATGGACATCCTCTACCATGATACCGATCTTTCGGTTCAATATAAAGCTGTCGTTAAGTCCCCCGCGCTGACCGTTACTGAAAAATTGTCGGCCATTAATGGTGATCTGCTTATAACAGGCGTAGAGATGGGAGGCGGGTCCATGGCAGGCATCCTGAAAGAAAAGGCAGAAAGGAACGAAATCCTGATGTCCCTTTCTGCAAGTGCCACAATAAATCATGACCTGGCAAAGGTTCGTTCTTTAGGCATTACTGTTATTGAGGATGAAAAAGCCGAAGATCTCAAAAAGTCAGGCCGGTATACACATCTTGATATCAGTGATCTTGAGCATGAGAGGATTCAAAGGATTGTTGAGGGGGTGGGTGTATCATTCCCGGTCGATATACTGGGTGTGTGCGCTCAGGACCATGGTGTGCCTGAGCCGGGGATATCTCACCTTGACTATCGTCATAATATTTTTAAGGAAAAACTTGATAAAAGTCCCTTTCCCCACGAAATGCTCTATGAATACAGTGAAGTCCCGGATACATTCAACCGTCTCAAATCCATTTCCCGGAGGGCAAAGCTGTTTTCTGCCACTGAAGTTTATGTAATGGACAGCGGTATGGCCGCGATACTGGGCGGCACACTCGATCCTGCCGCGGCTAAAAAAGAAAAGATAATTGTGCTGGACATTGCTACCTCTCACACTGTAGGGGCTGCCTTTGAAAATGAAGAGCTTGCAGGTTTTTTTGAATACCATACAAAGGATATTTCATTAGAGATACTTGAGAAGCTTCTTGCTGATCTGGCGGATGGCAGACTCGATCATGCAGAAATCCTCAGTAAGGGAGGTCATGGCGCTTACACAAGAAAGTCCTTTGGTTTTGATAATCTCGAATTAATATTATCAACCGGCCCAAAACGGGCACTGGTAGAGGGATCAAGTCTTGAAATCACACCGGGTGCGCCAATAGGTGATAATATGATGACCGGTACTGCAGGTGTGCTTGAGACAATAAGGAAGAAAAAGGGACTCAATAAAATATAAAAAATTCCTAATAAAAATAAAGGGTTAAGTTTGACATGCGAAACTATGATTCCTTTCAATTATTGCCTGCCCGGTCACACGAATTTCCGCGGTTATCTTTCACCTTATGTCAATACTGGTCTAACATATTGATATCACAAGATAAATTAATAAATATTCATTGACTTGAAGCTATTGAGTTCATATACTCCCCTTATGTTAAACATAATAGGACTTCTTAAATATTATTCTACAGGAGGATAGATATATGGATTTTTTTCGAATCAATATGAACGACAAGACCATTAAGATTGAAAACATGCCTGATGAATACATAGGAGTTGGAGGCAGAGGACTAACTTCAATAATGATAAACAAGGAAGTCCCGGCTGACTGTGACCCGCTGGGCCCAGACAATAAACTAATTTTTGCTGTAGGGATGTTCTGCGGCACAAGTATGTTTAATTCAAGCAGGGTTTCAATCGGCGCCAAAAGCCCTTTAACCGGCGGTATAAAAGAGGCCAATGTCGGAGGTACTGCCGGAGCTGCCATAGGCCGCCTCGGTATTGGTGCGATTATTGTGGATGGAAAGCCCGCTGAAGGTGATTTAAGTATCCTCAAGCTGGACCTTGAAGGCAATGCTGAATTGATAGACGCTAACGAATACAAAGGCATGAGGACCTATGCGCTTGTAGAGAAGCTCCACGAAAAGTATGGAGAAAAAATGCAGTGCTCTGTATTGGTCCTGCAGGCGAGTATAAAATGAAATCCGCGTCCATTCAGAGCAGTGATACTGATAAACGTCCATGCAGGGCAGCCGGAAGAGGCGGTATTGGTGCTGTCATG
>JASFHE010000036.1:0-19223 GCA_050123415.1 Desulfobacteraceae bacterium
AGGGATAGCTACCTCTTTATAGCCAGCACCCAGCGTTTCCTCTTCCCAGACTATGGCTGTCATTTTCAATAGGTCTATTATTCCCCTGAAATTATCTTCTGCTCCCCAGGGCAACTGAAGGATAAGGGGTTTAATTCCAAGGCGTTCTTTCATCATTTCAACAACCTTGAAAAAATCTGCACCTATGCGATCCATTTTATTAATGAATGCCATTTTAGGGACTTTATAATGATCTGCCTGGTGCCAGACTGTCTCGGACTGCGGTTCAACTCCGCCGACTGCACAGAATACACCGATAGCCCCATCCAAAACCCTGAGAGACCTTTCAACTTCAATGGTGAAGTCAACATGGCCGGGTGTATCAATAATGTTTATTACATGATTGTTCCAGGTGCAGGATGTAACTGCCGAGGTGATTGTAATACCTCTTTCCCGTTCCTCCAGCATCCAGTCCATTGTGGCTTCACCATTATGGACCTCTCCCATTTTATGGACTTTACCTGTATAGTATAAGATTCTTTCAGTAGTAGTAGTCTTACCTGCGTCAATATGTGCAATGATGCCGATGTTTCTTGTATTTGTAAGTTTTGGAGCTGGTGCCATATTAATAACTGCTCTGAAATATAACTGTTAATATAATATATGAAATTTTAAGTATTTATATGTCTTAACGGCTTTTAGGATCAGTAACTTTAAAGGTTCTGTACCCTGCTCGTTTGACATGCGGCGTAAATTTAAGGTATCTTGCATCGCCTGTCAAGGTAATTGAAAGGATTATAATTGTCTGATTACACGCAAAACAAACTCATGGATATGTTCAACCTCATGCTCGATCGGTTTGGACCGCAGACCTGGTGGCCCGGAGATGGACCCTTTGAGGTTATGGTGGGTGCTATCCTTACACAGAATACAAACTGGTCAAATGTTGAAAAAGCCATTGCCAGTCTTAAGAGAGAGAACCTGCTTTCTGTAAGAGATATCTGCAGGATATCTGCTGAAAAACTGGCGGAATATATCAGGCCTGCCGGATATTTTAATGTAAAATCCAAAAGGCTTAAGAACATGATCAGTTTGATTGTAGAAGACTATGACGGAGATATATCCAGGCTCTTTAGTGAGGATATTGAAACCCAGCGAACAGCACTGTTATCTGTAAAGGGTATTGGACCTGAAACTGCGGACAGTATCATTCTCTACGCGGCAGAGAAACCTATATTTGTTATAGATGCCTATACATACAGGATACTGAGCAGGCATAATATGATAGATGAACAGGTCACATATGATGAACTCCAGGACGTTTTTATGGATAATCTTGAGCCGGACCATGAACTTTTTAATGAATTTCATGCCCTCATTGTCCGGACTGGTAAGGACTATTGCAAAAAAAATCCAAAATGCGATAATTGTCCTTTAAATGGTTGGGGATCTGATTAACCACCTTTTAATACAGCCCCGGATATAAATATAGATAAATAAATGGTTAAAAAATCAAAAAGAAATTCTGTTTTTATAGCTGCTGCGCTTGTGTTTCTTTTCATTACAGGTGCGGGAGTTGGCCTCTTGATTTATTTTACCGGCCCGGTCCTTGAAAATGGAGAGGATAAGACGATTGTTATCAGAGAGGGAATGCATCTGAAGGAGATTTCCGGAATACTGGAAAAAGAAGGGCTTGTAAAAAACAGTACAGTATTCGTACTTTTAGCCAGGATAAACGGCTACAGCAGAAAGATAAAGGCGGGAGAATATGTTCTGAATCCTGCAATGCCCCCGGCAAGGATAATGGAGATGATAACCAGAGGTGAAGTTATATCTCATACTGTTACTATCCCGGAAGGATTTTCCATAGAACAGATAGCTGATGAGCTTTCAGCAAGCGGTCTGATTGACAGGGAAAAATTCCTTTCCTATGCCATGGGCGATGCAATAGAGGATAATTACAGTATAAACGGGCCGGGGCTGGAGGGGTATCTGTATCCTGACACGTACCAGTTTGCCAGAGGTTTGAGCGCAGGTTCTATTGTTGATGCAATGGTGAAAAGGTTTCGGGAAGTAACGGATCCATTGGAACAAAAGATAGCTGAGAGCGGCATGACCCTTCATGAGGTCGTTACACTTGCCTCAATAGTAGAAAAGGAGACGGGCAAGGCATCGGAAAGGCCTTTAATAGCAAGTGTTTTCCTTAACCGCATCAGGAAACATATGAGACTTGAAAGTGATCCCACTGTTATCTATGGTATCAAAGATTTTTCCGGCAACCTGAAAAAAAGAGATCTTACAACCTATACACCATATAACACATATGTTATCAGAGGGCTTCCGCCCGGCCCGATCGCAAATCCGGGGGAGGAGTCAATTAAGGCTGTGCTGTATCCTGCCGAAACCAACTATCTTTATTTTGTATCAAAAAATGATGGTTCACATCACTTTTCAAGCAACCTGAAGGAGCATAACAAGGCGGTTTATACTTATCAAAAGAGAAGAAAGAGGTGACTCTGCCAGGTTGTATCTGCAGCTAATGTCCATCCAAAAACATTCGTTTGATAAACGCTATCAGCCATCAGCATTCAGCTGTCAGCTTAAGACTTTAAAATCAAAGATTTGACTGAAAGCTGATGGCTGACTGCTGAATGCTCCAGACAGTTATTATCTCTTTCTGGATGGACATTGCTAAAATAACTTTTTTGGTTTGATATTCTTCTTCCTTTATCCCTTTGGTATTTTTTTTGCATCTATAATATGCAGGTATGTAGAGATTGAAGATAAATAAACTTATATCTATTTAAAATTGTTAGGAAAAAAAGGTTGGGTTACATAGTGGTTAACTGAAGATTGTATAATTATGTATTATAAATAATACGCTGCATAGTAATTGAATAAACAATTTAATAAAAAAGATACATTTTGATAAAAATATAAGAAAGGAAAAAGAAAATGCTGGCATTAATACTCATTATAATAGTTACCGTTTTCAGTACATATGTAAGCTGCTCGATAAATATCGGGGATATTACATGGGTCGATTATTATCATGGTGGTATGGTTGGTTTCCTGATAAGCGGTATTATATTGCAGATTTCGAATAAATGGAAAAGACTAAAAGAAATGGAAAAAAGCCACCAGACTTTTATGAATTTCATGAGAAACTGGAATTAATAAAATCATATCTTCCAAATTAAAACACTGCGAACTGAGCGGGCTGCTATCTGGTGAACTCATCTTAAAAAACAAAACATGCCTGTTTTGTAAATAAGGCAATGTACCGGTCTTTTTTAGCCTCCGGATAGAACTGCTGTCCTTTTATCAAAAAAATATCTTCATACCCTTTCAATATTATTGACAGGGAATCTAAAAAGTAAAATAATACCCTTCTGAAATATTAAAAATATCTATATGTTGTTTTTTGAAGCTTGACATGCCCCAACATATTGAGGTAATTTGTTAGGCACTCACGATAAATGTTTGGTCAATCTATCTGCAGTATTCATACATTTCTAATTGAGTTATTTCTGTTGTCCTTTGAGGAGGCAAATGATTAACTACAAATCCGGTTTTTCCGGAGTAAATATTCAGGATAAGTCGTTTTTTGTAAATGTTTTAGGTTTGTTGAGGTATCACTTATGTTTGAAAAGATTAAAAAACGCGATGGCAGGATTGTCGAATTTGACTCTACCAAAATTACAGCAGCAGTAGCCAAAGCCGGGAAGGCAACAGGTGAATTCGGTGACAGGGAGGCAAGAAAAATAACTCTGCGTATTTTGACTTTTGCCCACGAACTCAGGCTTGGAGAGCAGCCTGAAGTTGAGGAGATTCAGGATATAGTAGAAAGGGTGCTCCTTGATACTCCGTTTTATAAAAGCGCCAAGGCCTACATACTATACAGGGAGCAGCATGCCCAGATCAGGGCAATTTCAACAAAGACGAATATTGATCTGGTAGATCACTATATCAAGAAACTTGACTGGAAAATAAAAGAAAACAGCAATATGTCCTTTTCACTGCAGGGGCTGAATAATTATATATCTTCCGATGTTACATCCGAATACTGGCTTAACAGCATCTATCCTCCTGAAATAAGGAACGGCCATAAGAGCGGTGACATTCATGTCCATGATTTGAGCCTTTTATCGGTCTATTGTGTCGGGTGGGACCTTAAAGACCTTTTGGTGAATGGTTTTAGGGGAGTAGAAGGTAAGGTAGAGAGCGGCCCTCCAAAACATCTGAGATCCGCCCTGGGGCAGATAGTGAACTTCTTCTATACCCTCCAGGGCGAAGCTGCCGGAGCCCAGGCGATATCCAACTTTGATACATTGCTTGCACCCTTTATCAGGTTTGATAAGCTTGGATACAAAGAAGTAAAACAGGCAATCCAGGAATTTGTTTTCAACATCAATATTCCCACACGGGTCGGGTTCCAGACACCTTTTACCAATATTACAATGGATCTCTATGTCCCGTCCATACTCAAGGAAAATCATGTTATCGTGGGAGGTGAAGAACGAAGCGAAAAATACAGTGAGTTTCAGCCTGAGATGGATATTCTTAACAGGGCATTTGCGGAGGTAATGATGGAAGGGGATGCAAAAGGCAGAGTGTTTACCTTTCCAATACCTACCTATAATATTACCGCTGACTTTGACTGGGAAAATCCCAACCTTGACAGCGTATGGAAGATGACCGGAAAATACGGCATTCCTTATTTCTCAAATTTTGTAAATTCGGACATGTCACCTGAAGACGCAAGATCGATGTGCTGCCGCCTGAGGCTTGACAACCGTGAATTGATGAAACGGGGAGGGGGGCTATTTGGTGCGAACCCATTGACCGGCTCCATTGGTGTTGTAACAATTAATCTTCCCAGAATTGGTTATCTTGCACAGGATGAAGAAGACTTCTTCGAAAGGCTTGGAGAAATGGTGGAGCTTGCTGCCAAAAGCCTGGACATTAAACGAAAGGTGCTTGAACGATTTACGGAGAATAATCTGTATCCCTACTCTAAATTTTATTTGAGAGAGATCAAGGAAGGATCAGGACGATACTGGAAGAATCATTTTTCCACTATCGGTATTATCGGCATGAATGAGGCCTGTCTAAATTTTATGGACAATGATATTGCCAGCGAATCCGGAAGAAAGTTCGCTCTCAAGGTCATGGATTACCTGCGCCATACCCTGGCGGCCATTCAGGAAAATACCGGTGATATCTACAATCTGGAAGCAACACCGGCCGAAGGAACGACTTACCGGCTCGCAATAAAAGACAAGGAAAAATATCCGGAAATAATCTGTGCAAACGAAGAGGCTTTCAAGGCAGGCGGAGAGCCGTTTTATACCAACTCTACCCAGCTTCCGGTCAATTATTCTGACGATATATATGAGACGCTGACTCTGCAGGATGAACTACAGACAAAATATACCGGCGGCACGGTGATGCATATCTATCTTGGCGAGAATATAACCGAAACAAATATGGTCAAGAACCTCATCAAAAAGGTGGTGTCAGGGTTCAGGCTTCCCTATCTTACCCTTTCGCCTACCTTCAGTATCTGTCCCTCACATGGCTATCTCAAGGGAAATCAGGAGAAATGTGACGTGTGCGGGATGGAAACGGAAGTCTATTCAAGGGTCGTAGGGTATTTAAGACCTGTTAAGCAGTGGAACAACGGCAAACAACAGGAATTCAGTATGAGGAAAATGTTCAGGGCGGCATAGAGGGCAAGTAATGAACATTGGAGGAATCCAGAAAAATTCACTCATAGATTACCCCGGCAAACTGAGCTGTGTAATTTTTTTGTCGGGATGTAATTTTGACTGCCCCTATTGTCATAATCCCTCTCTTGTCAGGGGGCGTAATGAATGCCCGGCCTCTTTAAGCGGTGACGGTCTTTATAGATTTCTTGAAAGCCGAAGGGATTTTCTTGACGGAGTGGTAATTTCCGGCGGCGAACCTACTCTGCAGAAAAACCTTGTTAAGCTGTGTGAAGCCATCAAGGGGCTGGATTATTCCATCAAACTGGACACAAACGGCAGCAGGCCAAAGGACCTTGAGTTTCTGCTCGAAAAAGGGCTTGTGGATTATATTGCAATGGATATTAAGACAGATATCTCCAGCTATAATCCTCTAATAACAAAGGGGTGCAATCCCGAAGATATATTATCGAGCATAGAAACAATAATGGAAACCGCACCTGATTATGAGTTTAGAACTACCTGCGTAAAAGGCTTTGTTGACAGAGACACTATTAGCAATATCGTAAAGATAATCAAAGACGCAAAACTTTATGCCCTGCAGAATTTCCACAAAGCAGATATCCTCCATCCCGAATTTTTTGAAGAGAGCACTTCCCCGGAATTTTCCCATGATGAACTGATAGCGCTTAAATCCGTCGCAGAGCCATGGGTCAAGGAGTGCGTAGTACGCTGATCCTTTTTATTTCTCTTTGAATTTTCTTGCCAGGCTTGTATGCCGTTTTTGCTGAGAAAGCTCTTCCTTCCTTAAACGTATTGTTTTTGGTGTGACCTCCACCATTTCATCATCCCTGATAAACACTATCGCGCTTTCAAGGGAAAGAGGCCGTGCAGGTGACAGCAGTACATTATCATCCTTTCCGGCAGCACGCATGTTTGAAAGCTTTTTTTCTTTGCAGGGATTTACGTTGATATCATTCTCCCTGTTATGTTCACCGATTATCATCCCTTCATACACCAGATCACCGGGCACAATGAAAAGTCTTCCTCTCGGTTCCAGGTTGAAAAGGGCATAGGCAACAGCAGAACCCTGCCGGTCGGCCACAATGGAGCCGCTGAATCTTGATGGGAATTCTCCCCTGTAATCATCAAATCCTTCAAGGTATGAGTTCATGATTCCTGTCCCTCTGGTAACCGTTAAAAAATCATCTCTGAATCCTATAAGGCCACGTGACGGCACAGTGAACTCCATCCTGATCCTGCCGGACCCTGAATTAACAAGATTTATCATCTTGCCTTTTCTCAATGACAGTTTTTCGGTAAGGACCCCCATGAAGGCCTCATCACAGTCAATAAAAAGATGTTCAATGGGTTCCTGTTTTTTGCCATTCTTTTCTTTCAGGATAACCTCGGGTCTGCCAACGCAAAACTCATATCCTTCCCGGCGCATTGTCTCTATAAGTATCGCCATCTGGAATTCGCCTCTGCCCTTTACCGTGAAGCTGTCCCTGTCTTCCGATTCCTCCACCTTTATGGCCACATTACTCAGGGTTTCCTTAAACAGCCTTTCCTTTATCTTGCTGGACTGGACATATTTGCCTTCTTTACCGGCAAGAGGAGAAGTGTTTATTGTAAAACGCATCGACACAGTGGGCTCTTCAACAGATATTCTTTTTAATGCCTTTGGAAATTCTCTTGTACATATGGTGTCGCCTATTTTCACATCATCAATCCCCGCAAGCACTATAATATCACCGGGACCGGCCTGTTTTACCTCCTTAAGGCTTACTCCTTCATATACCTGTATTTTAGTGGCCTTGAGAGGTGTTTCAGAGTCATCTTCACCCATACACACAAGGCTGTCATTAAAATTTACATTTCCATTTACCACCCTGCCGACAGCGAGTCTTCCCAGGTATGATGAATATCCGAGGTCTGCAACAAGCATCTGGAAGGGTTCCATAGGATCATATGACGGGGGAGGAGTGTGTTTGATGATTGTATCAAACAGGATCTCCAGATTTGTTGATCTGTCACTCAGCTTTTTCTTTGCAATTCCATCCCTGCCTATAGCATATAGTAGTGGAAACTCTATCTGTTCATCACTGGCGCCCAGGTCTATAAAAAGATCATATACTTCATTCAGAACCTCCTGAGGCCGTGTGTCCTGCCTGTCAATCTTGTTTATTACAACTATTACCTTGAGGCCTGCCTCAAAGGTCTTTCTTAAAACAAACCTTGTCTGCGGAAGGGGGCCTTCGGATGAATCTACCAAAAGTAATGCGCTGTCGGCCATTGTAAGGGCTCTTTCAACCTCGCCGCCAAAGTCGGCATGGCCCGGCGTATCGATGATATTGATCTTTGTGCCTTTCCATACAACCGAGCAGTTTTTTGCGGCTATTGTAATGCCACGTTCCTTCTCAAGCTCCATGTTGTCCATAACACGGTTTTCAACCTCCTGGCCTTCCCTGAAAAGACCGCTCTGTTTAAACATGGCATCCACGAGTGTTGTTTTGCCGTGGTCAACATGTGCGATGATAGCTATATTTCTTATATTTGTATTCTGTTCTTTATTGTTCATGTTCTAGTTCTTCCTCTGATATTAAAAAGTAGAGGCGAATAATTATTCGCCCCGGGAAATTTTTTGTAAAGATAAAAAAACAAGCCACGCTGTATAACATATTATTTAAAAGAATTAAAAGATATTTATATAAGCAGAATATCTCGATTTGGCCGAATAATTTTTCGGTTGTTTATGGATGTTTCATCCGGGGAAAAAGAAAAATATTTGGATTGTAATAATCAAAAGCAGCCGGTGGATATTGATACTGTTTATATGTTTTCATATAAAAATATTGAAGAACAGCAAATTCCAGTCGATAAGTAATAATAGAACCATATTTTGGATAAATGACGTACAATAATTCAGGAGAAAGATCAATTTGGATGTAAAATATATCAATCCTTTTATTGAATCCACTTACCACGTGCTTGAGACAATGGCAAAAACCAAAGCCGAAGGCGGAAATCCTTATATTAAAAAAGACAAGATTGCCAAGGGTGATGTTTCAGCTATTATCGGGCTGACCGGTGATGTCTCTGGAACAATCTCAATAAGTTTTGAAGAGGCCTGCATTCTGTCTATTCTTTACAATCTCTTTAATGAAGAGGTGAAGATGGGCGACGAGGTAAAAGATGCCGTCGGAGAACTCTGCAATATGATCACCGGTCAAGCCAGGCAGAAACTGGAAGAATTGGGCCTCAATCTCAAGGCCGGTATACCCGTTTTAATTATGGGCAAAGGACACTCTATAAAACATATCTCCGACCACAGAATAATAGCGATCCCGTTTACTTGTGCAGACAGTAATTTCACTATTGAAGTCTGCTTTGAAGAATAATATTTTATAATGAATTAATTCATCAAGCCGGTGAAGGTGATTAGATATGTCCTGTTTTTTAAAAAAAATATAGCACTGAATGTCTCAATGGTGTATATAATAAATCCTTTCAATTATGTTTCAATCAAAGCAAATATAATTTATCCGATTTTAACTGCTATTCAGCGGTTGGGTAATTTTGATAACCTTCTATTATTACAACAGAATTACGATTTAATTTTTCTATTTAGCAAATTTGGCAGTGTTGTCAAATTTGCTAAATATGTATTGTCTCACACAGATTTGATCTTTTAATGCTGCTATTTACCCATTTTGCTAATGCTGGCATTCGGGGTAAATGAGGTTTGGAAAAATAACAAATTCTGTTTTTCTAATATATCACGATAGATGTCATAAGTTGGTATGTACTTTACGATTGGAAGGATTTATGTAATGAAATCAGAAACCTATTTAGCCCATTATCGAGAAGCTGATTCCGCGATACATACAATCGAAACACATTTAATTGAAACTGCATATTATACAAAAAAATTTGCCGGTAAAATCGAATTAGAATCACTTGGCGTATTGCTAGGTTTATTACACGATTTAGGGAAATACAGTTTTGAATTCCAACGTTATATCAAATCTGCTGTTGGGTTGATTTCTATTGAGAGCAAAGATTATCTCGATCCTAAGAAAAATAAAGGTAAAATAGATCATTCTACTGCTGGTGCTCAATTAATTTGGGAATTGTTGGAAGATAAAATAAAGATTAACAAACTAATCGGAGAAATCATTGCACTATGTGTTGTTTCGCATCATTCTGGTTTAATTGATCTATTTAATATTATAGGTGAAGATAAATTTTCAGAAAGAATAAAAAAGGATTTTATTGAAACTTACTATTATGAAATGAAACAGAAAATTGATTCCCCTATTATGAAACAAATAAACGAGTTGTTGAATTCCGGGAATATAGAGCAACAACTAAAACCTGTAGTAGAAAAAATACATTTATCTTTTTACGGTTCCCTTCGTGCCTTTTCAAAAGGGTTATTGGTTCGTTTTTTATTCAGTTGCCTCGTTGATGCTGACAGGTTGAGTACTTCTGATTTTGAAAATCCAGAACAAAAAAATATGCGATATCTTGGGGATTATCCCGGCTGGGAAAAGTTAATTGAATGCTTTGAACAAATTTCATTCCAATGTAAAAACCATGTTGACGAGCAAAGAAACTTAATTTCTGAATCATGCTTGGCAAAGGCTAATTGTGAAAGGGGGCTTTATTATCTTACTGTACCAACTGGTGGCGGAAAAACATTATCAAGCCTTCGTTTTGCACTTCATCACGCAAACAAATATAATCTCGATCGAATTATATATGTAATCCCTTATACTTCTATTATTGACCAAAATGCATCGAGAGTTTCTGATATATTCAGTGAAATATCAGGTGACATTGTTTTAGAGCATCATTCAAATCTGGTCCCTGAGAAAGATACGTATAGAAATAGAGTATTGTCTGAAAACTGGGATGCCCCAATTGTTTTTACAACCTCTATACAATTACTTGAAACTCTTTATGGTAGTGGTACACGTAGTGTCAGGAGGATGCATCAACTTTCACGGTCAATTATTATTTTTGATGAGATTCAGACACTTCCAATTAAGACAGTTCATTTATTCAATAATGCAATCAATTTTTTAACGAAAATATGTTCTTCTACTGTTGTGTTTTGTACAGCTACTCAACCTCTTTTAAACAAAGTAAATGCAGACAAAGGTGCAGTGTCCTATTCCGAAGATTTTGAACTGGTTGACTCTCAGCCATTATTCAAAACATTAAAAAGAGTGGATGTTCAAGATTGCTGTGAAAATGGAGGATGGACTGAAGGGGAATTGGCAGTAAAGGCAAAGAGCCTCTTAAGGAATTATGGAAGTGTACTTCTAATAGTAAATACAAAGTCGAACGCAAAAAATCTTTTTAATTTATGCAAAGGTATTTCAGAAAATGTCTATCATCTCAGTACAGACATGTGCCCAAAACATCGGAAAGAAATCCTTAATAAAGTTATTAACTGCACAAATTCTGAAAATCCAAAGCCGGTTGTTTGTATTAGTACCCAATTGATAGAAGCTGGTGTGGATGTAGACTTTGGCGCAGTTATAAGGAGTTTAGCCGGTCTGGATTCCATAGCACAGGCAGCAGGGCGCTGTAATAGAAATGGAATGCAGAAAGGATTAGGGATAGTTCATGTTATCAATCTGCGGGATGAAAATCTTGACATGTTACCTGAGATAAAAATTGGCCAGGATATCACACTGCGTGTATTTTCCGAATTCGAAAAAAATCCTGATAACTTTGATAGAGATAGAATTGGCTATAAAGCTATGAAGCGGTTTTATGAATATTATTTCTTTAAACGTGCCAGTGAAATGTCTTATCCCATTGATAGAAAAAAAATGGATCGAGATGATGACTTACTTTCTCTTTTATCCATCAATCAACTTTCTATTGAAGAGTATAAAAGAAAGTATAACAGAAGCCCGGAATTATACCTTCGACAAGCCTTTAAAACAGCTTCTGAACAATTTCGTGTAATTGATGCCCCAACAGAAGCTGTTATAGTCCCCTACAACAATGAGGCTGAAACAATTATCTCAAGGCTTGCAGGTAAAAGTGCCATCAAAGAAGAAGTAGCTCTATTAAAACAAGCACAACAATATTGTGTTAATCTTTTCCCACACGCAATAAAAAAACTACATAAGCAACGAGCTCTTTTACAGACTTATGAAGGAAGTGAGATTATGTGTTTAAGCTCACAATATTATAGCAAAGAATTTGGCGTAAGCATTGAACCAGTGAATGAGATGGAACTCTTAATAACATAAGGAGGTGAGATGAAAAACATTGTCGAATTTAAAGTAAGTGGGAAATATGCATTGTTCACTGATCCAGTGACACGAATGGGTGGTGAGAAATGTTCATATCATATCCCAACATATGAAGCTTTAAAAGGTATCTTGAAATCCGTTTATTGGAAGCCAACTCTTATTTGGTATATCGATGAAGTAAGGATAATGAATCCAATTAGAACCGAGGCAAAGAGTGTTAAACCTTTAAAATATGGCGGTGGCAATGATTTGTCGGTTTATACCTATCTCGCAGATATACACTATCAAGTTAAAGCACATTTTGAATGGAATCAATTCCGAAAAGATATGAAAGAGGATCGTATTGATGGCAAGCATTTCCAGATAGCAAAACGAATGATTGATAAGGGTGGAAGGCAGGATATATTCCTTGGTGCAAGGGAATGTCAGGGCTATGTTGAACCATGTCTTTTCGGTTCAGGGGGTGGTGCTTATGATGATATTGAACGTTTGGACTATGGAATCATGTTTCATGGATTTGATTATCCAGATGAAACCGGAAAGACAGATGAAGATGGTAGTTATAATGTAAATGGGGAATATCGGCTACATAGTCGTTTCTGGAAACCGGTGATGATGAATGGTGTAATCAAATTCATACAACCGGAGGAATGTACTATGAGAAAATTTGTACGGAATATGCGACCAAACCCGCCTAAGTCCACTGGTTTAAAAGAGGAGGCATTACAATATGAGTTGGATTGAAAAACTATATGAAACCTATGAAAATAATCCTGACAAAATTGCAGATCCAAATGATAGAACTCCTCTTTACCCAATTTGTCATACAATGCAGAATGCTCATATTGAAATAGTTATCGATGAGAAAGGTGAGTTCATTCGAGCATCAATAATTAATAAAGATGAATCGCCTACTATAGTCCCATGCACAGAAGATTCTGCATCCCGAGCAGGGATAAAACCAAAAAATCATCCGCTTTGCGATAAATTACAGTATGTAGCTGGCGATTTTGTCGATTTTGGGGGAGAGGTTACAGTTGGTTTTAGATCGGATGAAAAAGAACCCTATGAAAACTATGTTAATGATTTGGAGAATTGGTGCCTATCAGATTATCTTCATCCAAAAGCTAAAGCAATTTTAAATTATGTTAAAAAGAAAACTGTCATAACAGACCTTGTTAATAAACGTATTCTACATGCTGAATTAGTATCAGACGGCACTAGAAGACTCATGTATGAATGGTCTGGAGAAGATGTGAATAAACCAGATATATTCAAGGTTCTTAATGGTAAACTGCAAAAAAATGGAAAGCGAAATCCTTGGCAGGCAGAGGCATTTGTTCGTTGGGCAGTTGAAATACCAAACTCTTTAAATTCTTCAATTATGGATAAATCATTGCAGAATTCATGGATAAATTATTCATCAAACCTCAAAAAAAAGAAAGACCTCTGTTTTATCTCAGGAGAAAATAAATTTTTAGCGGATAGCCATCCATCAAGATTAAGAAATGCAGGAGATAAAGCGAAGCTTATATCTTCTAATGATTTATCGGGATTTACTTATAGAGGAAGATTTATCGATGATATGCAAGTAGCTGGGTTAGGATTTGAAATATCACAAAAAGCCCATAGTGCCTTAAGATGGCTGCTTTCTCGACAAGGTAAAGTATTTTATGTGAAATCCGGTGATCAAGTGAAGCCAAGGCTGGCAATCGTTGCCTGGGCCGTTTCAGGTGTTGATGTACCTGATCCATTGGCTAATAGTGATGATTTGTTATCTGATGAATCTTATGAAGATCAGGCTGAATATAATTCTAAAAACGATTCCGGCTATACAGCGCAAGAGTTTGGTATCCAATTTTCAAAATACATTTCAGGTTATTCTGTAAAGTTAGGTGAAACGAATCGGATTATTGTAATGGGTTTAGATTCAGCTACACCAGGTCGAATGGCTATCACCTATTATAGAGAGTTAACTGGCTCTGACTTTTTGCAAAAAATTAAATCATGGCATCTAAATTGTTCATGGTTTCAACGTTTTTCAAAAGAAAAGATATTTTTCGGAGCACCCGCCCCAAAAGATATTGCGCAAGCGGCCTATGGTACCAGGGATGATGATTTAATCAAACTCGATGATAACTTACAAAAAACAACTGTAGAACGACTTATACCATGCATAATAGATGGAACTCCTTTACCTTGGGACATTGTTTATGCGTGCATTAAAAAAGTAACACAACGACAAAGTCTGCCTGATTGGGCGTGGCAAAAAACACTTGGCATTGCTTGTGGACTCTATAGACACTATTCTAAAGAAAAGGAGGATTATAAGATGGGATTGGATCGTGATCGAAAATCAAGAGATTATTTATATGGGCGATTGCTTGCTGTCGCTGATTGTCTTGAAGGGTATGCGCTTAAACTTTCAAATGAGAACAGACCGACTAACGCCACAAAACTGATGCAACGGTTTGCGGATCGTCCTTTTAGCACCTGGAAGACAATTGAATTAGCTCTTGCCCCTTATAAAACTAGGCTTAACAGGAACAATAAATATGAGAAAGAATTAGATGAAATTCATTGTCTATTTTTAAATGCTTCCCATTATGGCAGTGATGGGCCTTTATCCGGGGAATTCCTTTTAGGATTCCATTGTCAACGATCTGAGTTATTAACGCCAACTATAGAAGATGCAAACAATGAAAAGGAGGATAATGATGAGCTTAACTAATAAAATTGATTTTGCAGTAATTTTTAAAGTGAAAAATGCAAATCCAAATGGTGATCCTTTAAATGGGAATAGGCCTCGAACAAATTATAGTAGGATTGGCGAAGTATCAGATGTCTGTATAAAAAGGAAAATCAGGAACCGACTTATGGAGGCAGAAAAGAAAATCTTTGTACAGTCTGATGATAATAAAATTGATGAATGTAAAAATCTTAGAGAACGGGCGGAAAAGATCTTGGATACAAAGAAGTCTTCTGGTGAAAATGCTAAGCAAGCATGCAAAGAGTGGTTTGATGTTAGAGCCTTTGGGCAGGTATTTGCTTATGGCGGTGATAAAAAAGGTTCTGGGGTATCAATTGGAGTTAGAGGTCCAGTATCAATACATACTGCATTTTCAATTTCTCCAGTGGAAATTACAAGCACTCAAATCACTAAGAGTGTTAGTGGTGAAGGTGATGGTACAAAAAAAGGATCTGACACAATGGGCATGAAACATCGAATAGATGAAGGAGTTTATGTTTTTTATGGAAGCATGAATCCACAGCTTGCGACTAAAACTGGATTTAGTGATAAAGATGCTATTGAAATTAAAAATGTATTGCCAAAGCTATTTGAAAATGATGCTTCGTCCGCACGTCCTGAAGGTAGTATGGAAATTCTTAAAGTATTTTGGTGGCAACATAATTGTCCGCATGGCCAATATTCTTCCGCCAAAGTGCATAGAAGCTTGAAAGTAAACCCGGACGGCAGTTTTGAGCTTGATAAATTGGATGGATTGGAACCAGAACCTATTGATGGATTTTAATTTTTTAAAGGCCATTTGGTGAATCCGGCAATGTTGCCAAATTCACCAAATAGCAATCTGTAAAACTGTAACCTATTGAATTAAAAGCTAATAGCCGAAACATAGTCTTCGCCAGATAGCATATTTTGTAGCATAAAAAGAAGAAAACATGCACAATCAAAAAGACAACGAATCTCCAAAACTTATCCCCGCCCATGGCGGATATCGTGACCTGCGGTCATATCAGATGTCCGAGATTGTTTATGATGCTACTGTGGCATTCTGTGACAAATTTATTTTAAAGTTTTCCCACACACATGATCAGATGGTGCAGGCAGCAAGGAGTGGAAAACAGAATATTGCCGAGGGCTGTATGGCAAGCGGTACTTCCAAAAAGACAGAGCTAAAACTCATTTTTAGCTACCTGCTTAATCAGCAGTTGAGAACCCTTGAAAAGGATTTTGTTAATGAAGGCGGTTTTACTGAAAGGCTTTACCGCACCAGAACCGAGGCAAGGAAATGGAAGAAAATGAAATAGTATACTCCGAAGATGATCTTTTGCCGCTTTCCGGATTGCAGCACTTTATATTTTGTAAAAGGCAGACCGCGCTTATCCACATCGAGCAGTCATGGGCAGAAAACCGCCTGACTGCTGAGGGAAGAATTCTGCATGACAAGGTTCATGAAGGCGGTAGCGAGTCAAGAGGAGATATAAGGTATGAATATGCAATGCCTTTACGTTCCTTAAGGCTGGGATTGATTGCAAAGGCTGATGTTGTTGAATTTCACAGGGTTGATAGTACTGCAGAAGGTGAACCTGCTGTATGGCGACCTTTTCCTGTTGAATATAAGCACGGCAAGCCTAAAAAGGATAATTCCGACGGAGTGCAACTATGCGCACAGGCAATGTGTCTTGAAGAAATGATGCAAATTAAAATAAACAAAGGCGCCTTGTTTTATGGAAAAATAAGGAGACGGCAGGAGGTATGTTTTGATGATGACTTGCGATCACTTACCAAAAGCATAGCCGGGCAGTATCATGAGCTTATTAAAAGTGGTCAAACTCCTCGGGCTGTTTATATGAAAAAGTGTGATAACTGCTCCATGTATGAATTGTGCCTGCCAAAATCCATGGGGAAACCAAGAATGATAGGAAGTTATTTAAAGGAAATGGTACTTGAAAAATGAAAAAGCATTTAAATACTTTGTTTGTCACAACTCAGGGAGCCTATCTTTTTAAAGAAGGTGAGACAGTGGTTGTGAGTGTCAACAAGGAAGCAAAACTGAGACTCCCGATCCATACCATAGGCGGGATAATCTGTTTTGGTAACGTTATGTGCAGCCCTTTTTTACTTGGTTTCTGCGCGGAAAAGGATGTTACTGTAAGTTTCTTGACCGAAAACGGAAGGTTCCTGGCAAGGGTACAGGGGCCTGTTTCAGGAAATGTACTTTTAAGAAGAGAACAGTATCGACAGGCTGATAATCCGGGGTCAACTACCCAAATAGTAAAGTCCATACTGACCGGGAAAATAGCAAATTGCAGGACAGTATTAAAAAGGGCATTAAGGGACCATGTTGACAAGATAGATTCCGAAGCTGTGAAAAAGACCGCTGAAAAACTGGGATATTCACTTGAGCAGATTCAGGATGATATACCGCTTGATACCTTGAGAGGTATTGAGGGAGATGCAGCAAGGGCATATTTTAATGTCTTTGACCATTTAATTATTTCCCGGAAAGATGATTTTTACTTCAGGGAAAGGAACAGGCGGCCCCCGCTTGACCGTGTCAACTGCCTCCTTTCATTTCTCTATACGATTGTTATGCATGATGTCAGGTCTGCGCTGGAAACGACCGGACTCGATCCTGCCGTGGGATTCCTGCACAGGGACAGGCCCGGAAGGCCAGGACTTGCCCTTGACATGATGGAAGAGTTCAGACCTTTTCTGGCCGACCGGTTAACACTATCAATGATAAACCTTAATCAGGTGAGACCCGAAGGATTTACTATAATGGAATCAGGAGCTGTGCTGATGGATGATGAAACCAGAAAGACGCTTCTTACGCAATATCAGAAAAGAAAGCAGGAATCCATTAATCACCCTTTTTTAAATGAAAAGGTAACCATAGGCACACTGTTTTATACCCAGGCATTGCTTATGGCGAGATACTTACGCGGGGATATTGACGGGTATCCTCCGTTCATCTGGAGGTAAAGATGCTTGTAGTAGTCTGTTATGATGTCGCAACAACCGAACCTGAAGGCCAACGAAGATTGAGACACGTGGCAAAAACCTGCAAGGATTACGGGCAGAGGGTACAGTTTTCCGTGTTTGAATGTCAGGTTGATCCGGCACAGTGGGCCAACTTGAAACAAAAACTTATTGATAAGATTGATCCGAAAACAGACAGCCTGAGGTTTTATTTTTTAGGGGCAAACTGGAGAAAAAGGGTTGAGCAGATTGGTATGAAAAAGTCCTATGATCCTGATGAGCCTATGATCGTCTGAACCGGTTCGCGAACCTGTAGCTCGAATTGTATAAATTGATCCAATACAGCGCCTGAAGAGGATTTTTGGGATTTTTCTGAGGCAGGGTTCGCAAAGAAAAAATATTTAATATATCAGTAAGATACTGAATTGCTCTTTGAAAATTAAATATTTTTATGTAAACAAATAATTGGTTCGCGGAAATAGCATTTTAATAAGAATTATTTTAATAAGTTGTAGACTTATAGTCGCCCTCCATGCGGGGGCGTGGATTGAAACCGACGAGGGAGAAAACTCTGTCAGTTTAATGCAGTCGCCCTCCATGCGGGGGCGTGGATTGAAACACAGTTATGAGATGAATTTGATTGTGATTTCTAAAGGTCGCCCTCCATGCGGGGGCGTGGATTGAAACCATGAACTACCATTCCATGTTTTTATAGTTGATGGTCGCCCTCCATGCGGGGGCGTGGATTGAAACTTGCTAATTTAGTTAAGTTTTCGATTCCTAAACAGTCGCCCTCCATGCGGGGGCGTGGATTGAAACTATCGTAGAATTTATACCTCTATCGATATGAAGCAGTCGCCCTCCATGCGGGGGCGTGGATTGAAACACCCGGAGGTGATGTGTTCGACGCAATAGCTAGTCGCCCTCCATGCGGGGGCGTGGATTGAAACATGCCAGACTTACTTACTTATGTCAGGCTGATAGGGTCGCCCTCCATGCGGGGGCGTGGATTGAAACTCCAAGTCAGTCGTAAGCCCTGATAATTCTTGCGTGTCGCCCTCCATGCGGGGGCGTGGATTGAAACAAAAACGTTTGTTCCTTCATCGCCTAATTTATTAGTCGCCCTCCATGCGGGGGCGTGGATTGAAACAAATTATAAATGGATTGTTTATGACAGGTCTGAAAAGTCGCCCTCCATGCGGGGGCGTGGATTGAAACCTGTTGCCCATGAGCCGTTAACTCCAAGACTTTGGGTCGCCCTCCATGCGGGGGCGTGGATTGAAACATACTGGCAGCATCAGCCCCGGCAAATAGCGCGTGTCGCCCTCCATGCGGGGGCGTGGATTGAAACAAAAACGTTTGTTCCTTCATCGCCTAATTTATTAGTCGCCCTCCATGCGGGGGCGTGGATTGAAACTGAAAATTCTGTTTGATCATCCTCAAAATTAACGAGTCGCCCTCCATGCGGGGGCGTGGATTGAAACCTGATCGCCCACATAACAGCTCCTAAACCCATTAGTCGCCCTCCATGCG
>JASFHE010000037.1:0-18960 GCA_050123415.1 Desulfobacteraceae bacterium
AAACGAAAAAGTCTGTTAGGCTTGTTGGATATATCGTTGATGGCACCAAATATTGGGTAGCCACCGATCGTTTTGATCTCACAGCAGAGCAAATCGCTTTTATCTATAAGCTCAGATGGGATATCGAAAAGTTTTTCGCCTGGTGGAAACGACACCTGAAGGTTTACCATCTGATTGCCAGAAGTGAGTATGGACTAATGGTACAAATCCTTGCAGGTCTAATTACTTATCTGCTGCTTGCCATCTACTGCCGTGAACAGTACAACGAGAAGGTCTCTATTAAAAGAGTAAGAGTGCTTCGTATTAATATACAGAATGAAATTCGCACACCCTCAAGCAGCGCGGGTAAATCACAATATGAAAATATCGATAAACCGGATATTTATGCAAGTTCTTAACCGGAATTTACTGAGTCGTAATAACAAAAAAGATCAAATCCATTGATCAGGTCTGTTTTCTTCCTTGAAAAGGTATAGGACAAAAAGCTAAGGAATCTTATACCATGTACCTTTACCTTTTCCCATCATCTGTAACCGGCCGTTTCTAACCAGTTCGGATATATGGGCTTTAATGGTATTTCTATTTGCACCAATAATTTTTTCCGCATCACGCACCACAATCCTGCCATGCTGTCCGGCAATCCGTAGAATCTCCTGAGAAAGTGGAGGGACCTCGGTGATAATTCTTTCGGTTTCTATCTTGGATTCCAGAATTGTGACCTGTTTTCTCAACGATCCAAGGAAAAACAGAATCCATTCATTAAGCATCGAATTATCAGTATAAAGGGTTGACTGCGAACGCCTCAGGGATAAATAATATTGATCCTTGTTATCTTCTATTATTCTTTCCAAAGAAGAGTATGGGGCATAGGTGTATCCTGATTTTAATAACATCAAAGTCGTCAAAATACGCGACAACCTTCCATTTCCATCCTGAAAAGGATGTATGGCTGAAAAGTTGACCAAAAAAATAGCGATAATCAAGAGCGGGTGTAAATCTTCTCTTTTCAATTCTTCGATATACCATTGAATCAAGTCAGACATCTTGAATGGCGTATCGAAAGGAGAAGCGGTTTCAAAAATTATCCCCAGACTTTTACCGTTTTCTGCAAACGCTTCAACATGATTGGGGAGCTTCTTATATCCTCCTCTATGATTGGAATCTTTTGATGAATGCTTGAGAAGTACCTGATGTAATTGTTTAATGTGATTTTCATCAATGGGTATTTCTTTGTAAGAGTCAAATATCAACTCCATTGCCTCTGCATAACCGGCAACTTCCTCTTCATCCCTGGACTTGAAAGAGGTGGTTTTTAACTCCTTAAATAAATTTTCCACCTCACTGTTTGTAAGCTTTGCACCCTCAATCCGGGTTGAAGAGCCTGCTGACTCAATAGTCGCCATATGTTTTAAAAGTGCCAGCCGGTCCGGTGTGAGAATATTAAGTACCTGCCATCTTCCTTTAAACTCCTCAATATCCGAGATTAAATTTATATGTTCAGGGATCAATTTTAGTATTGGAGTATCCATAATAATATCCATATATATCCAAATAGCATCTTTGTCAAATGTTTTTATGGATATTTATGGCCATTCTTTTGGATATATTTGCATTCTTTTAGGTGCCGCCTTTGGTGTCAAATATCAAATAACAAAAGGCGTTATTAAAAAACGATTCTTTAATAACGCCTTTTGATTGATAAGTACCGGATTATTATAAATCCTATTTCCAGGAATAGATAAAAGAAAACTGTAATCTGTTGTCTTTTCCTTTATCAAGGTTTTTATAATCCGTGACCCAATAGCTGTATTCAAGGCCCAGGGTTAACGGCGGAGTCAGTTTAAAGAGGGCGTTGGCAAAGTAAAACATGTTCCGGTCACGCATGCCGTCATTGATATCCTGAGAATCCGGATTATCAATGCCGAACCCGGCATTATATTGCCATTTATCAACGGGCATGAAATTGATCTGCGCCCACATACCTCTGGATTTTATCTCCTTTTGGGATACGGTGTTTATACCCTGAATTACTCCTCCAAAATAGTCATCCAGATTTTCTCCCCAAAAGGCCTCACCTTTTAATGTGAACCGGTCATAAAAGGGAATAGTAAAATCACAGTTGACAGACCATGATTTCATATCTTTTTCAGATCCTGCCCAGTCCACCTCTTCTTTTCCGTAATGACCGGAAACTCCGAACACGCTCTTCTTCTTACCCATTAATTCGGTTGCAATAGACAGGCGCGCCTGCATGGTCGGAAATCCCGAGTCTTCACCATCATTCTGACCTCCGCCGTCCAGGTCTTCATTGGTTAATCCGGATGTCCTGGTAAGTGCGTACGCCGCTGACACGGCCAGGGGTTTGTTTTTATCGGTCTCGTAAAACAGTCTTATCTGCGGACGTCTGTAGCCTATATTTCCGGCCCCCCATCCCACGGTGTAGTTGAGTGTTGAGGGATTGAGAGGAGACATAACGTCCCATGTCTGGCCGGCCAGTATTCCAAGGTTTCCTCTCCTGATTTCGAGGAAGGCGTGTCTCATTACAATCTCACTTTTGTTTTCATGTACTGCCGGGCCATTGCCATAAAAGTCTATCTCCACTTTTCCCTTTGTGCTCCAGCCCTGAAAGTCAGGGGCCGAAACCCCCAATCCCAGCCGGGTCTGTCTGGCGGTTATATTGAACTCATTGTCATCTTTGACAGAGGCCTCAGTGGGGACATAGATTATATAGTCTCCGCTATTAACCGCACTGTCATCATATGAGGCGTCCAGTTTAATATAACCATAAGGACTGAATTTGAATGTGCCCGGTTTTGCGACAGTCCCGGTCACTGCTTTTTTATTGTCCTTCTCGGCCATTACGGGAAACGGCGTTGAAAAGAACAGGGATAAAGAGAGCAGAATCATTGCCGGCCACTTCATGGAAGGCCTGTTGCTTATGTCTTTTTTTATATCCATTGACTCCTCTCTTTCAGGATTTTTCTTTTAAGGTAAAGGCAATGATACCGCCTATGACCAGAAGTACACCGGCTGTAATAAAGGAGGAGTTATAACTTCCCGATCCGGCCTGAAGCATCTGCGACAGCCTGCCCATTACAAATCCTCCCACACCCCACGCAGTAAAAACAATGCCATAGTTGGTGCCAAAGCTCTTTAAGCCCCAGTTGTCCTTGGTAAAGGAAGGGAAAAGAGAAAGGTTTGTTCCATAGTTAAAGCCTATCAGTGTGGCTATCAGCACCAGGATAATACTGCTTGAGTTGTCGGTCCCGATTACCGGAATAGCCGCAAACATGAGTAATGCCTGAAACAAAAGCATTATGACAAGGGTTATTTTCCGGCCTATCCTGTCTGATAAGATACCGGCCACAATCCTTCCGCCCGCGTTTCCGACAGCCATGATCGCCACAACCAGAAATGCAAGCTCTCCCATACTCTGCTTGGCCATGCCTGCAATGCTTCCTATTACCATAAGACCGGCTCCTGCGCCTATAAAGTAGAGGAACCAGATTTTATAAAATGTCCCTGTCTTCATCATTTCGGAAGGCATTAAATCCCCATTTGCGGCTGCAGCTCCGATCGAACCTGAAGGGGTACTTCCTTCAGGGACATAATCTGCCGGAGGATTTACCAGCATAAGGGAGAGAAGACATACTACTATAAGAAAGGCTATCCCAAAGAACAGCATTGCCTTTTGAAGGCCCCACACGCCAAGAAGAAACTGTGAAAGCGGTGCAATATAGACGGAGGCCAGCCCGAATCCGGAAACAACAAGACCTGCTATAAGGCCTGTTTTTGAAGGGGGAAACCATTTAAGGGCGGGTGGTGTTGCCGCGGAATAACCGAATCCGATTCCTGTTCCCGCGAGTACTCCGAAACCAAGTATCCAGGCGATATAACTTGTGGTTGTTGAGATCCATATGAAGCCTAAGCCCACAAGCAGACCGCCTATAAATGAGGTGATCCTCGGTCCGAAATTGTCCTGGCATTTTCCAGCCAGGATCATGGCAAATGCGAAAACAATACAGCATACTGCATAGGGATCGTTCAGAGAGGCGATATCCCAGTTAAATGCATCAGGGGCTCCCGATCCGATTGATTCTTTTATAGCTCCCTTAAAAATACTCCACGTATATAATATACCCAGCGCGAGGTTAATACCGGTTCCGCTGAAGGTGACTATCCAGCCTTTGTTTTTTATTTGTTGCGACATAGTAACTCCTTAAATTAATTACTTTTGGATAAACCGAAGATCTCCCTAAAAGGATGATCTTCGGCTATTGATATTTCTTGTTATTGCATTGAAACCGTTTTGCCGTGTTTGGACTTTAGCTGGTTTCCGGTTTTTTATTGCTGCCTGCCTTCAACCAGCTTGTCCACGACATCCGGTTCCGCAAGGGTTGATGTGTCACCAAGAGAATCCACGGCGCCTTCGGCGATCTTTCTCAGTATCCTTCGCATGATCTTGCCGCTCCTGGTCTTGGGAAGCGCATCTGCGAAATGGAGTTTGTCAGGAGACGCTATTGGGCCTATCTCCTTTCTTATATGGGCGACAAGCTCTTTTTTGAGATCATCGGACGGTGTGTAGCCTGTCTTGAGGGTTACAAAGGCGTAAATGCCCTGCCCCTTTATATCATGGGGGAATCCCACGACTGCGGATTCCGCTACGGCCTCATGGGCAACAAGGGCGCTTTCTATTTCGGCCGTACCGAGCCTATGGCCTGATACATTAATGACATCATCAACCCTGCCCATCAGGAAGAAATAGCCGTCTTCATCCTTTCTTGCGCCATCACCTGAAAAGTAGAGTCCGGGTGACTGGATAAAATACTGGCTCTTAAACCTGTCAGGATCGCCGTACACTGCCCTCATCATTCCGGGCCAGGATTTCTTCATGTAGAGATGCCCGCCTTCGTTTACATCGGCTTCGCTGCCGTCTGCCCGAAGAATAACAGGATCAACGCCGAAAAAGGGTTTGGAAGCTGAGCCGGGCTTCATATTCATGGCGCCCGGTATCCCGGCAATAAGATGACCTCCGGTCTCTGTCTGCCACCAGGTGTCTGTCACCGGACATTTCTCCTTGCCTATTACAGTGTAGTACCACATCCATGCCTCTGGATTAATGGGTTCGCCCACACTCCCGAGAAGGCGGAGAGTGCTCAGATCCCTGCCGTTTGGCCAGTCATCCCCGTTTTTCATTATTGCCCTTATGGCCGTGGGAGCTGTGTAAAATATATTTATCCCGTATCGCTCCACCACTTCCCAGAAACGGTCGGGTTTGGGATAATTCGGGACCCCTTCAAATACAACAGAGGTGGCCCCGGCCGAAAGGGGACCGTATACGATATAGCTGTGTCCTGTCACCCATCCGATATCAGCGGTGCACCAGTATACGTCTTCATCCTTAAGATCAAACACGTATTTCATGGTCATGGTAGTATGGAGAAGATATCCTGCGGTTGTGTGGAGTACGCCTTTTGGTTTTCCCGTGCTTCCGCTTGTATACAGGATGAACAGGGGATCTTCGGCGTCCATCTCCTCGGGTTCGCAGGCAGGTGACGCATCGGCCATGAGTTCATGCCACCAGTGGTCTCTCCCTTCTTTCATATCCGTTTCCTTGTCTATCCTGTTTACCACGATGCATCTCTTTACTGCCGGGCATTCTCTCAGGGCCGCGTCGGCATTGCTTTTGCTGGACAGCACCCTGCCGGACCTGTATCCCCAGTTACATGTAATCAGGGTTTCTGCGTCACAATCCTGGATGCGGTCCCTCAGGGCCTCGGAGCTGAATCCTCCGAAGACAATGCTGTGAACTGCCCCTATCCTGGCACAGGCTAGCATGGCAACCGGAAGCTCCATGATCATCGGGAGATATATTGCCACCCTGTCACCCTTGTTTACGCCCATTGTCTTTAAAACGTTTGCAAATTTACATACTTCCCTGTGTAGCTGCTGGTATGTGTAGGTTATTGACTCCTCCAGGGGTTCTCCCTGAAAGATCAGTGCGGCCTTGTTTTTTCTCCATGTATTAAGGTGACGGTCAAGGCAGTTATATGTTACGTTCAGTTTGCCGCCTTTAAAATATTTGATATTTATATCATCCCTGAAATCACACTCCTCGACCGGACCGTCCCATTTTTTAATCCAGTCAAGATGTTTCTCCGCCATCTCACTCCAAAATCCTTCGGGATCATCAATGGAACGTCTGTAGAGTTCTTCATATTCTTCAGTGCTCTTTAAAAGGGCGTTATCGACAAACTCCTTTGAAGGTTCTAAAATCCTCTTTTCCATGTAAACAGATTCAACTTGCTTTTCTACATCAGACATTTAATTTCTCCTTTTAGATTATTGATTTATTTTATATCTACCCCATTAGATACTCATAAAAAGCAATAAAAACGCATCCCATATTCGGGGTGCATGGACCTTCATGAGTTTTTTAATGTCTTAATTTTATACTGAACGAAATATGTAATTTTTCATTTTATATCGCAGATTCTTAATGGCCTCTTTAAAAGGCTTCAAATCCGATTTATGAACAATTATTTATGTTATTAAGTATAGAGTACTCCCCTGCCTTTCACATTAAGCCGGTATGTCAGCATTCCCAGCTCTACTGAAATATCCTGGTTTATTATCTCCATGTCGTCGGGAATCTTTACGGTTTTTGATGCCATATAAAGGACAGCCTTTATGCCTATTCTGCCAAGTCTGTTTATTATGCCCTGCAATTCAGGCGAAGGGAGAGCGATTATAACAATCTTATCCTGGCTTGGATCAAGTGTACTCTCAAGGTTGTCAATATGAAGGACCCTGATTCCCCTTGGAATTCCCTTTATTTTTTCAGGATTTTTGTCATATATTTTTCTGATATTAAATGTTTTTGATTTTAGGGGAAGTGAATTCATCAGAACACAACTGTACCGGGCAGCACCTATAACCGCTACACCCCATTTTCTGTCCAGTCCAAGAATATTGGCAAGTACGCTTCTAAGTCTGCCGACATTGTATCCGATACCTCTCTTACCGAAACATCCGAAATAGGAAAGGTCCTTCCTTACAAGATCAGGGTATGCTCCGTTAACCTCCGCAAGTTCTTTGGATGTTACACTTTCCACTCCTGTTTCCAAAAGCTGATTTGTTGTCCTGTAGTATCTTGAAATTCGTCGGAGACAGGAATCCGGTACCTTTATGCTTTTAATTTCCGCGTAATTTATTATACTCACAGCTCAACCCCATTTATCTTCATTATTCCATTTGGCAGTAATTTTTCAGTTCATCACAGATGACGGTTTGTGCCCATTCTTAATTGCCCTTACCAGCGCTTTGATATGATCGGGTGTAGTACCGCAACACCCTCCAATTATATTTACACCTGCCTCTATCAGGTCAGCGGCTTTTTCAGCCATTTGTTCCGGTGTTTCCTTAAAAATTGTCTGCTCGTCTTTAAACACCGGAAGGCCAGCGTTTGCCTGCACAAGAACAGGAGTTGTTTTATCTGTCTTTCTTATCTCATGGACAATATCTATCATGCCATCTATGCCGTTTCCGCAATTGGTGCCTATTATATCCGCACCTGCCTCTTTGGCTGTTTCCATTGCTTCATCAATGGGGAGCCCCATCATCGTGTAGTAATGTTCAGATTGTGATTTTCCAAATGTAAATGTACATGCTATTTCACAATTGGTTGTTTCTCTGGCTGCCTTTATCGCCAGGCTGGCTTCATCCGGATCAATCATTGTTTCAATACAAAGGGCATCTGCACCTCCTTTAGCAAGCGCCTTTGCCTGGATGCAGAATCCTTCATACAATTCATCTTCGGATGCGTTTCCCATGGATAGCATCGCACCTGTTGGACCTATGGAACCCATAACAAAATGATCCTCGCCGGCAGCTTCCCTGGAAATTCTTGCCGCAATTTTGTTTAAATCGGCAGTTAAAGACTCCAGCCTGTAATGTGCCAGTTTAAGGGGACTGGCACCAAAGCTGTTGGTTAAGATTATATCAGCACCGACATCGATATATCCTTTTGCAATCGCAAGCACATCAGCACAGTGAGTCAAATTCCAGTATTCCGGACATTCACCGGGCTTCAGGCCCCGTTTATGAAGCTCTGTACCCCATGCTCCGTCCGAAACCAGTATATTGCCCTTCTTAAAGCGATTTCATATATATCTCCTGTCAGGGGATTACTGCCGTTAATGTTTATATCAGGAAGTAATTACATCAAATTTAAGCATTTTGCCCAGTTTAACTACCTTATCATAATAATCACCGTATACGAGCGGATTGTGATTACCTACAATACTGATTTTTTCAAAAAAATCCTTAGAATCATTAACCTGAAAAATGGCTCCCTCGCTGCAGTTCCTGTCCCTGTAACCAATACCGCTTACAATCGTTCCCCTTGCTACAAATAATTTTGTGCAGGTCGGATCAAAACGGCACATGGTTATCTTCTGACCTTTATCCTTTGCAAAATCATAACGTATAGTTGCACCCCACCCACTGTGGGCAAATGACTGGATGCCGTATGGAGCGGGTTCTGAGTCAAAACCCTTGAGCTTGCGGTTTGGAACCGCATGAAAAGTAAAGACCAGGTTATCCATTCCCTGAACCTCTTTTTCAACAGCATCAACAGATTCGGAGGACAGTAAACCCAGGCCATGTTCTGTCATGGCTCTCATCCACCCGGCTTCAATAATATTGGGAATGGTGTTTCCCATATATGCCGGAGCACCGGCAATGTTAGACAATACGATCATGGAAACAAGCGCGCACATATCATATTCACAGGATGAGCTTATACCCATTTCATTATTGAGAGAATGGTTCAGGCAAAAGGTAAATCGTTCTTCATTGAATCTTCTTGAAGCACATATATCAAAACAGGGTGCTGTAAAGGCATTACAGCCGGTCTTTTCGAGCAGCTTGTTGATCAGGTAATGTGCCCTCATTGAAGGAAACATATCTTTGCGTTCCATATGATTCTCTGCCGCACCTTCGATGAATTCGTTCAGCATCCTGTTGATTTCTTTTTCATCTTCGTCATTGATATTGGACTCCCGTTTTCCGGGAGTAGTGGAATTGGAATCATTGGGGACATTGTGTATCTGTTCCATGAATTCATGAATATTAAAATACCTGAATCTTACTCCCAGCTTCTTTGTTACGTCATTCAGGCAGATAAATGAATCAATCATGCCGGGTGCGTTATTTGAATTCAATCTTGTAAGTGCCAGGACCTTTGTTTCTGCAAGTGCCTTTTTGACCCGCATCAGTTTCATTGTTTCCACAGCGTCCGCCATTGTTTCGCATGGAAAGGTTTCAATCCCTCTTGCCAGTAAACCGGCAGTAGTCATCGTATTCAGGCAAAAACCGAGTATTATCATTGTTTTTTTATATTTCAGGGCAAAATCAATTAAAAGATCGCCCACACCCGGTGCCTGGACAAGATATACGTCAACATTTTCAAACTCCTCAGCAAGATCGTTGATATGACCTTCGTCAATAATGAAGCTTTCATCCCAGGATATATGTTTCGGCTCAAGGATATTGAAATATTTCTCGGGAAGTGATTTCTTTACACTTTCTACAAAATCATTATACATGGCTTCATAGTTTTTAACGTCGAATTCACGCTTTAGCTCTTCACCTTTTCGAAAGCGGCAGGGTCCTTCAAAAACATACTCATGAATAAGGTCAACCATTACAGGCCTGACATTAAGTCTTACATCAATAGATTTTTTTATATTAAAATTCATAAGAATCTCCTTTTACATTCTTTTTTTAATCATTATCAGTGAATAACCACAGAGGATGGGGAAGGAGACACTTCTGCACGGGGAAGAACTCCCCAAAAAAAAGACACGCCCCGGGCGTGTCTTTAATTATAGCATCAACCAAATTTTAAAATGTATACTATAACCTATCCCTGTCCTCGAGGATATGCAGCTATATGAGTATCTGACTTATCTGATGTTGATAACAGCAGAATCACAGTTGCGGGCCAGTGCGGGATTTTCACCCGGCTTCCTCATTTTCATTAACGAATAATATTTTTTAGTATATTTTTCTCCCCTATCTAAAAAAGCTGTTTATAACACTGTCGAACGGCAGCAAGCAATTGAGGATTATATAAACTTCCCTTATCAGCCGGATGAGATAATTAAAATCATATTTTTTGTCAAGACAATTTTTAATACAACTCCTGTAAAAGCAATTATCATCAAATTATTAGCAATATTTTAATAAATAATTCCCACCAATTTTATTTAATCAACTCTTTTTCATATATCTTCTATGCTGATTGAAACCTGCGGAAGGTGATCAGCGTATAATAATTCGCTGACCACCATTCCTTTAAAAGATCCATAGTCTAAGCCTTAAGAACATCAAGGCCCAGTTGATTACCCAACTCACATACCTTATCAAAGCAATCCCCATACACAAGGGGCACATGATTTCCAACCATCATCTGCTTCCTGAAAAAATCATTTCCGTCCTTTACCCTGAGAAACACTCCAAGTGTGCAGCCTGAATCATCCTCTCCCCTTCCCGCAATTACCTCACCTCTGGCAACAAGCATCCTTGAACAGGACGGACCTACCCTGCACATTGTGACGGGAGTTCCGACATCCTGATTAAAATCATAGCGGAGTGTAACGCCCCATCCGCTTCCGGTAAACGGAGAAATAGAATATTCAGCCGGATCCCGATCAAAGCCATGTATCTTTCTATTAGGCACGGAATGCCATGTAAAAACAATATTCTCATAGTCATCCATGAGTTTTTTCTTGTATGTCTGGTTGCATTTACCATCAAGATTAAAAAAGAAAATATCCTGTAATTCTCCAAGCTCCTTTATCTGCATGGGCCAGTGGATTGTATTTCCCATGTAGGCCCCTGACTTTGCAGTACCGGAAAGAATGACAAGTGATATTGCCGCACAGAGATCATATTCGCAGGCTGAGGAAATTCCTTCTTCATTGAGCAGCGAATGGTTCATGCAGAAGGTGTAGCGCTCCTTATCAAGTCGGGTTGTAGCGCAAAGATCCGGACATGGCGCGCAGAAGGCATTGCATTCATAGTATGACAGCATTTTTTTTACGACATAATGGAACCTGTAAGAATGAATCACATCTTCGCGGGTCATTGAGCAGCCTTTTGCCCCTGCGATAAGCTCATCAGACATTTTCTGGATTTCTTTGTACTCTTCTTCGGTAATATTCCGCTCTTTCCGCTTAGGGGTTGTAGGATTGCACCCACACTGACCAACGTGGGTCTGATCCATCAGTTCATGGGGATTGACAAAATGAAACTTTACGCCGAATCTTTTTGTGGCAGTATCGTAATTTATAAGGTTGTCCCCTGCTCCGGGCGTATCTGGGCTTCCGAATCTGGGTATGCAGAGTATTTTTGTATTTTTCAGGAGCTTTTTTACCCTCAGTATCTCCAGTTGTTCTATACACTCTTCCCAGGTTCGGGACACGTGTATCTCCTGCCCTCTGGCATACATGCCGGCAGCAATATCAGCATGAAGCGGATAATAGGCAGGTGGAATTAGTATTATGGGCTTTCCAGTAATCTCCGCGATGGTTCGTGTGATATCAGCCATTCGTGACATAGGCGGGATCAAATAAACATCAACATTCGCCATGTCGGAAGGTGTCATTTCAATAAATTCATTGGTGAGGGGAAACTCTTCATTCCTGTTCCATGAACTGCTCTCGAGCAGATTAACCCTATCACAGAGATTGGCGTCTATAAGGTTTGAATACATTTCTTTAGATTGCTTTACTCCTTCCAGATCAAACTCTTTTGTCAGCATATATTCGGTACCCATACGACAGGGGCCTTCAAAAACATGATCATGATAAAAACCGCAGTAAATCGGTTTGGCATTCAGTTTTATATCAATTCCTTTATTAATATTAAATTCCACAAAGAATCTCCTTTTAGTTCATTTTTTAATCATTATCAGTGAATAACCACAGAGGATGGGGAAGGAGACACTTCAACAAGGGGGAGAACTCCCAAATAAAAAAAGACACGCCCCGGGCGTGTCTTTAATTATAGCATCAACCAAATTTTAAAATGTATACTATAACCTATCCCGGTCCTCGAGGATATGCAGCTATATGAGTATCTGACTTATCTGATGTAATAACAGCAGAATCACAGTTGCGGGCCAGTGCGGGATTTTCACCCGGCTTCCTCATTTTCATTAACGAATAATATTTTTTAGTATATTTTTTCTCCTCTATATAAAAAGTAATTTATGAAATTACCACCTTTAAGCTATTGATGATTACTTAAACTCCCCTCATTAGTCAGACGAAATAATTAAATTCATTTTTTGTGTCAAGTTAATTTTTTGTCACAAATCCTGTAAAAGCAATTATGGACAAATTATCAGCAAAACTTTAATATATTCTAAATTCTTTGCGCCAATTTTTATCTTCAATGTTTTTCTTGAATCTTAAAGACTGATTTGTATTCATCTCTTTGTTAAGTCTCAAAACATTTTAGGCAGAAATGTAAACCTTAATTAATTATCTTGACTTTTTTTTTCAAATAATTATATCTATTTTTTCAAAATAATTCAGGTGCTTCACGAAGGAGCTTAAAAGGGAATCCCGTTGAAATCGGGAACGGACCCGCCGCTGTGAATGGGGACAAAAACCGAATTATGTCACTGTTCCGATTAATCGGAATGGGAAGGCTCGGTGAGTAGGCTGATCCATAAGTCAGAAGACCTGCCTGAGTGATATAAAACATATTCCTCGCGGACATAGGGATATCAAATAACGATCTTGTGTAAAAAAAGGGATACCCGGATCTATAATTCTAATATAGATTCGGGTTTTTTATTTATATAATGTGAAATTTTACACATTCAGGCGTTCCTAACGGAACTCAATAGGGAATCCCGTTAAAATCGGGAACGGACCCGCCGCTGTGAATGGGGACAAAAACCGAATTATGTCACTGCTCCGATTAATCGGAATGGGAAGGCTCGGTGAGTAGGCTGATCCATAAGTCAGAAGACCTGCCTGAGTGATATAAAACATATTCCTCGCGGAATAGGGATATCAAATAACGATCTTGTGTAAAAAAAGGGATACCCGGATCTATAACGCTATATAGGTCCGGGTTTTTTAGTATTGGATACAAATAAGAGACGTCAAGGAATCCACCGGGCGGAGCTGTGTGTACCCCATGTGGTTAACAATTATATCAGCTACAAACAATGAAAGGATTACTATGTCAACAGGTGAGGAGGCAAAAAAATATCTTTATGAACTCCGTTGGATTTCTTATTCAATTATATTTCTGATTGTAGGATTCAGCATTATATCATCATCAATCGTTCAAGCTGATGAAAAAAACGATAGCATAGTAATAACTGCCGAGGATATTAAGGCCCTTAATGCTCATGATATGGCTGATGTACTTAACAATGTACCGGGTGTTACAGCGGGAAGCAGTTCAGTAAACATCCACGGTTCAAGCAAAGTAAAGGTTCTGGTAGACGGCCGTCCCATTAATGATCCTACTTCCAGCCACGGCGGCATCAACTGGGATTTAGTATCACCGCTTGAAGTGGAACGTATTGAAATCCTGCGCGGCAAAGGCGGATTAAGGTATGGCCAGGATGCATCCGGTGGCGTAATCATTATTACTACCAAACGGGCTAAACGGCTGACAGGAAATGTCAAAACCTATGGAGGAAATAACGAAACCTTTTACGGTTACTCAAACCTGCAGATGGTCTCCGGCAAACTTACAGCCGGTATAACAGGCGGATACGAAACCACTGACGGATATAAAATTAATAATGACAAAGAACGTTACCAGGCTGGCCTTAAACTGGCCTATACCTTTGATGATCAAAAATCGATTTCTTTTATCGGTGATTATCTGAAAGATAAAAGAGGGTCAAGTGGTCTTCCTGCCTACCCCACACCGTTCTCACGCAAAAAAAACAGCAACACGAATCTTTCAATGCGTATAAATTACAACCGCTTTACAAGCACCACCTCTTATAATGACGGGCGAAAACATAATGATGATATCAGCAGGGACATTGACCAGGACCTTCACGTAACTGAATGGGAAGAAGACCTGGTCGGGACATTCAACACAGGAGATCTGGGAGAATTGACAGTTGGATACGGATTTCTCCTTGCAAAGGCCTCCGGCACAAATTTTTCGGATCAGCAGGAAAAGACCTTTTCTGCATTTGCCTCACAATCTTTTCAATGGCCGGACAGTCCGTTTTCATTAGGCCTTGGTATACGGGCCAACATTAACTCAGCATTTGAAAACGCCTATAATCCTGAAATCAAGATGACCTATAAAAAAGAGAAATGGCATGTAACACTTACCTATGGCAGTGTCAACAATACGCCCTCTTTTTATCAGAGGTTTGACAGGACCAGTTCAAAAAATCCTAATCCCGATCTGGACATGGAGACATCCAACAACTACAGCCTCGCGCTCTTTGTTGAACCGGCAAAATTGATTTCCTTTAACCTGTCCCTGTTTCACAATCGTTTAAGCGATCGTATTACCTATTTAATGGGTAACGACGGCATGAGCCAGTATCAGAATGTCGGCCTTGTAACATACACAGGCGGTGATCTGGCTTTTTCATGGCAATTCCATGACAGTATCAAATTTAAAGGTAGTTATACCTATCTTGAAGCAAAGGATGATGAGACAGGTTTATGGCTTGCCTGCAAAGCAAAACACAGCGCAACAGCAAATATTTACTGGAAACCTCTCAAGGCACTGTCAATTGTTGCTTCAGGGAAATATTCATCCAAAGTTTACCGCAATAAAAGTAATACGATATCCGTACCGGAATACACAGTCGCGGATTTGAGGGCAGAGTATGCATTCAGACGTTTAAGCATATTTGGTGAAATTGAAAATATTTTTGATAAGACCTATTACTATGGAGACGGTCTTCTTGCACCTACCCGCTGCTGGATTATCGGTCTGAACTGGAAGATATGAGCATCAAAAAAATACCTAAATTTTTACTCTGGTTTCTTTTCTTTACCACATTCACCCTGGAAATGGTGAAGATCATTTTTGATCCGAGCCCTGATATCGGTCATAAGTCTCTTGCCATGGCAAATGCATTCTTCTGGTCATCGCTTCTACTCATAGAAATCATTATAGCCGGTCTTGTTGTTTATTTTTTTATTAACTACCCTAAACGAAAACCGGTCGGAACAACACAAAAACTAATATATTTTATAACAGCGGAATTCTTTTATTTTGTTATAGGCGTTCCGCTTTTAGGCGGACGATCCTACTGTACGATGATTTGTCCTATGGGATATTTTATCAAGCAGATAAGGACGCTCAATAAATAATCGTTATATATAATGGGGAAAAAATATGAATAAAACAATCACCGGTCATAATGACAATATCCGCGGCCAGCCTTTAGTCAAAACTTTCAAAATAAAATGACAGGATGGACGAGCCGTCCAAGTTCAATCCATCCTGTCGCCAGGAAGCCGGATATTAATATACCGGCGATTCCGGGAGAGTCATCTTACATTGCAATCTCCCGGAAGTCAAAAAAGCAAATGAGTATGCCTGACTGCTTCACAGGGTACAGGCCATAACAAAATCTTTTAACGACCTGTTATACAAGGAGAATGCAATGTATATGATCAATAAAAAAATGATTATTTTTTCTGTTCTTTTCATTTTTTTAAGCCTGCCGGTAATCGGACTGGCAGAAGAAGAGACAGAATCAAAAAAAGAAGAAAAAGAGTATTTACTTGCAGAAATTGTTGTATCCAGTAACAGCCCGGATATCAAGCTACTGGAAACCCCCGGGACCATCAATATTTTTACAGCCAAGGACCTTGAAAAAGGCGCATATATGGATGTGGCAGATGTTATCAAAAACCTTCCCGGAATTACGAACGATACAACCAATGCCGCTATGCCCAAGTATAATTTCAGGGGCACAGCCTATGCGCACTCAAGAGGAGCAACCGTATATGTAGACGGCCAGGAGGTCACATCAGGAAGAATCGGCTATGGTGATTTAAGCTATGTTGACCTGAATGATATCGAACAGATTCAGGTTATGAAAACCCCGGGCGCCCAGTTCTCTGAACCTTCCCGGGGTATCATCTACATTACCACAAAAAAAGGTAAAAAAGACGGTCACCGACAGCGTCTGAAGGTACAGTATGGGTCATGGGGACTGCACAAAGAAAATCTTTCTTTCTGGGGGAAAGAAAGTGGAATAGATTATCGTCTAAGTGTTATGAATCAGGGCGGAGAAGGCTACCGATATACTGATGATGAAAGGACAAGAGTTAACGTTAAAGCCGGCTATTCATTTGACGACAGTACAAGGCTGGGAATTAAAGCCAGTTATCAGGATCAAAGCTATTTTTCCGGAACAAGCCTTTATAAATGGCAGTGGGACAGGGACCCCAGGGACAATACTCCCCCTAACAGTGAAACCGACCCCACATATGATCTGCTTCCCTATGACTATGATGTGGAGATATATGACATGGCTATGGATTTCAGGACCGACAAGGAAACCTGGTTTGCAAAATCAATGCTGTCCTACAATAATAATAATACAAATTATTTATCCCAGAAAAATAGAAATCGTTATGAAGAAGGTGAAGACGCAAGCAGCTATTTGCGTGATTATGAGGAGGAACGCCTTTCATTTAACGCATCAGGCGGTTACAAGTATAACAGGGGTAATTTATGGAGTACACTCAGTATAGGAACTGAATTTGACAGGCATGACTACAGTCAGGGAAGAGACTATCCTTTTTTGTCAGACCAGAGTAGCCGGACAACCTTGATTCAACAATATACCCTGGATATCTCCGTGGATCGTCTCAGCTTTTTTATTAATAATGATTTAAAGGCAGGAGAATACTTCAGGTTTCAAACCGGTGTACGTTATGACAATGTGGACCTTAAATGTGAAAACCTGTTCGATGTTTATCCGGATGTGAATAATGAGTATGATGAAGTGTCATGGAATATATCTCCGTCATACAGCTTTACAGGTGATGACAACCTTTACATGACGGTAAGTCAGTCATACTTTTACCCTAATATAGATTATACTCGTATGTCGGCAGAAAAAGAAGACGACTTCCCTGAAAATGATCCTGAAAATTTAAAGCCGGAAGATATTTTTACCTGGGAACTGGGTTTTAAAAACAAATTTAACAGATTCCTTAACTATTCTATCTCAATCTACCATATGACCATTAACGATAAATTTATCTTTCAGTACCGCCAGGATGAAGAGGACAACTGGGACAGTCTGGGCGCAGTAAATCTTGGTAAAACTGTACATAAAGGCCTTGAGCTGGAACTGGATGGATGGATTACTGAAAAATTAAACTATCGCCTGAATTACGGGTATCTGAAAGCTGAATGGGATGACCCTGATGCAATATACAGATCATATATATGGGCGGATGATCCCTCTGATGACGAATACGGGGAAGTTTATATTGATGGGAAAACCCTGTACAGGACACCCAAACATAAAATAGGCGGAAGTTTTTCATATTATCCGGTAAAAAACCTGACTACCTGGCTGAATATTATGTATGTGGATGATCAATATGTGGACTATCTGGAAAGAGTCATACAGCCCTCTGTAACAACCATGGATTTCAAGGTAAACTACAAGTTCACTAATTTGTTTAATGGTGTTTCCATATATGGCCTTGTAAAAAATCTTACAGATGAAAACTATGCATATTATTCCAATTCCAGCGGTGCTCGAAATGATGACGGCACATTGAATACAACCTATTACCCCTATCCGGGACGTTATTTTGAAGTTGGCATGATATTTAATTTTTAGTACAATTTTCAATTTTTGACAATGACCTTCCCCAAAGGGAAGGGGCATTGTCTTCTTTTCTTTAAACATAAATTATAAATATCTTAGATGAAAAGGAGATTATGATGTTAAACTTAAAAAAAGTATTATCAATGGGTATTTTCTGTGTCAGCTTGCTGTTTTCCATTAATGCCTCGGCCCACTACATGTGGCTTAATGTTAATGACTACACACCCGCTGAAGACAGGATAGCAATGTTCACAATAGGATGGGGGCATCATTTTTATAATCCCGTAGCAGATATCCTGCATGGTAAAGATCGGGTTGGAGAGACATATCTTATCGATCCGGACGGAAAAAAGAAGGAAATAGAGTCCGTAAACGAATCCCAGTACGAATCTGCTGATAAGCTGTCCGCAGGAACCTGGACAGCAATGGTCCACCGCAAGGAAGGATTTTCTACCAAGACCACTGACGGATACAAGTATCAGTCTAAAAAAGGCCTTAAAAATGTTATCTATTCACGCTATCTCGGCATGTATGGAAAGGCAATAATCAATTCAGGAAAATCATCAAAGGATGATAGCGCACTTAAACCTGTGGGAGTAGCTCTTGAACTGGTACCCACGGTTAATCCTGCAAACCTTAAAGAAGGTGATTATTTCACTTTTAAACTTTTATTCAAGGGAAAGCCCATAGCCGAACCTGTCTATGCGACATATGTCGGATTTTCAACCGATGACGCATGGGCCTATTCATCCAGGACAGACGCCAAAGGAGAAGGGAAAATAAAGATACTCAAATCAGGTATCTGGGTTATCAAAACAAACCACAAGGCACCCTATCCCAATCAGGAAGAAGCGGATGAATACTCATTCACAACATCACTTACATTTGAAATAAAATAACAGTAACTATTCATTGATTTTGTGAATAATTGCGATCTGACTCTAGTGCAGTGTCATGCATCGACTGTCATTTTAACAAGTGTTTTTGTAGGGTCGGGATTTATACCCAATGTTGTTGACTTAAGGAAATCGCAACAACCATTTTCACCGGATCACCACCTACGTCATTCCACGGCTTGACCGTGG
>JASFHE010000038.1:0-18750 GCA_050123415.1 Desulfobacteraceae bacterium
TAAAAATTCAAAAACTCCCTTTTTTCTGCTACGAATACTGCGAGTTTTTGAATTTTTAGACCTTCTCTTGCCTCTGACATTGAACGAAGGCTTTGCCGAATTGAAAACTTAATATCATCTTCAAGTTTTTGAAAATCGCGTACAGCCGATTCCAGTGAAATGTAACTCTCTCTGTATGCCTTTCGTTCAGAAGATCTTTCGATAGGAAGATCAATGTTCAAAACAGCACTGTATTTTCCCAGATTAGGACGCAGTTTGGCATCATCCATACCAGCCATATCAAGAGAGCGCGATTCTCCTGCACGGCCCTGTCCAAGAAGGCTCAGTTCAGCTCCAAGTGCATCAGCCTTTATAATTACACTTCTCTGGGCATCATAAATTTTACCTTCGCTAACCTTTAGATCAAGACGGTTTTTTAACCCGATCATTATGGCCTCGGCTTCTTCCATTTCCATAGGACCTCTGTTTGATCTGTCCGGCTCCTTAAGTTCAATGGGTGCGTTTGCAGGAGGAATTTTTCCCGATGCCTCGGATACACTTTCGATATCGGTTTGGGGCACTATTTTTGAGACATAAGTACGGAGGTTTTCAAGGTCAGATCTGTCAAGTTCAATAAATGAATCCGGTGGCAGGCCTATAAGCTGTTTAAATGAATCAAGCCGGTTTCTATATTGTTCAGTCGAAGATATCCATCCGTTTCTGGCAGTGAGTTCTCTTTGTACCGCCTGGTCTACTTCAATTTCAGTAATCTTTCCAGCATCTGCCAGCCTGCGTGTCCTTCTTGCGGAGGAGATAGTGTTCTTATAGTTCTGCTCAGCGTTCTCTATCTGATCGATCTGGCTGAGTACACTGAAGTAATTAGATGCAATATTGACTGCAAATGTCTTCTTGTACCTTTCAAAATTATATACGGCATAGACAACATTTCGTTCGGCCTGTGTCAGTTTTTCTGCGTATATATAGGACTTTGATCCTCTAAGGAGCGGAATGGTTATTGATGCGTCACCCACGATACCAAAGGATGAATCTTTAGGTTGAGTTAAAAGTTTTACAAGATCAACAGTGAGGTTTGTCGCCAGTTTAGCCCCGTACTTAAATGTTTTACTAATCCCCATACTTCCACTATTTTTCACACCCTTTACGTCGGAACCACTTGAGTTATCAAGACTGTAAGTTGAATCACCATTAGCTTTCGCAATAAATGAGTAGTCATTTCTGTTAAAATCAAGTGTAAGGGCTGCTTTGAAAAGAGTCTCTTTTTGAGACTGGTAGTCTGAACTGTTTTCGGCTGCAATCTTAAGCGCCTGGAAAAAGTTGATTAAAAGCGGCTTGTTATTTGACGGTATTTCAATTTTTTGGTCAGGAGACGTTACAGCCGCAGGGTAATTTTTTTCGGGCCAGTGTTTTATTTTTTCAAGCGAATCGGTCCCGAGTGACGCGTTTCCATATATCGCCAGTTCCTGTTCTGTGAGTAAGCGTCGCCTCAGGATGTCACTTGGTCTTTCAATGCTGAAGTCATCGGATTTTCCCAGAACCTCTTCTTGTGCATTTTTGACTATGGATAAAGCGGTTTTATCTGCCTTTGTACGATGATATTTGGCAGAACATCCTGAAAAGATTGAAAGAGGTGTTAATAAAAGCAAAAACACCAGAAAAGGGGAAAAATACTGCCTGGATTTTGGTAAAGTAATTAATTTTATTGTATTATTCAATATGTATTCTTTCATAACAGGCCTTAATTAAGTAAATTATGCTAAAAAACAGCATGTTTGATGCATCAATAACAAATGTTAATCAAGTTCATTAAAAAATGGATCAAAAAAAGCTAAAATTGCACAATACGTGCAGTTAATAACTTATATATCTCTTATGATACTAACAAAAATTATGCCAAATAATAGATAATAGTTATATTATGATATACAGGCTAATTATTATTTAAAATAAGCTAAATAATGTAGCTATATTTATGTTGATGGGTATTATCTAATCATTGAATCTTAATGTCTGTATACTATGTATCCAATTGACAATTTTTTGTCTATTCCTGATAAAAGTTGAAAATATTTTGTGGCGGTATATTATTTGCATATTTTTACTTCAGTTTTACATATTTAATAAGGTAGTGCCCATCCAGAAAGAGGCAATTTCTGGATGGAGCTTTCAGCGGTCAGCTATCAGCCGTCAGCTAGTCTTTATTTAAAAGGCCTTTTGCTGAAAGCTGAACGCTGAGTGCTGACAGCTGCCGAACAAAAACTTTAGTTTTTGGATGGGCACAAGGTAAATTAAATCATGGATAAGACTGAACTGCGAAATAAAATATATTCAAAAATTGATGAACTGCCCACTTTGCCATCCACAGTTACCCGGCTCCTTGCCCTGTTTGAAGACAAACGAAGCAATGCCTTGCTCATTACAGAGGTTATCCGGAAAGATCCTTCGCTGGCAGCAAAGATATTGAAGGTAGCAAACTCTGCCTATTATGGTTTTTCTCAAAAGATATCCGATCTTGAAAGGGCGGTTGCTCTTTTAGGATTTAATATGGTGAAGTCTCTGGCCGTTTCGATCGGTGTAATGAAAAGCCTGCCCTCAAAAAATAAAACATCTATTTCAGGAAAAGAATTATGGCTGCACAGTGTTGCGGTTGCCATACTGATGCGGGAAATGGGGAAACGTCTTTATAATGAGAAGGAAAGTGAACATCTTTTTATTCTCGGTCTGCTTCATGATGTGGGAATGGTTATTTTTGATCAATTTTTCAGTGATAATTTTCAGGAAGTCATAAATGAAGCACAATTTGCTGACAGAAAAGATCTTTACAGGATAGAACAGAGGTTAATTGGGATTGATCATGGAGAAGCAGGCGGGATGCTGCTTACAAGGTGGAATTTTCCGTCAATAATAAGCCTGTCGGTGACCAGTCATCACCACCACCTTTCAAAAGAAGACTTTACAAAAGAGATATCATTGCTCAAACTGGGAGATATGATATCTCACTTCGATAGCCTGGCTGAAGCAAAATTCGATGAGCCGGATGAAGAAATTTGTCTGGTGCTTCAATACCTTGAAGTTGGTGATAAATTTGTTAATGAAATGTTGGATTTCAGGGAATCAGTAAAAGACGAAGTCTCATCCTTTTTTAACTCGATCAGCTGATTTTTCATGAAAAGGCTCCAGCCAGATGACATCATAGGGCTGCATGGTAATAAAAATTATTCCATCATCCGTATCAAATTCCGTTTTACTTACAATATCAAACCACCTTGTATCTGCCGTACCCGTAACAGAGACAGGTATCTCAAGATGACATGCCCTGTCAGTAATATTTGTCAGTGCAAGCAGAATTTCATCATCCGAACTTTTTCTTAAAACTGCAAAGACATTTCTTGAAAGCTCCAGAATCTTCTGATCACTGTTAGGGTGAAAAATCCTTTTCCGTGTTCTTATAATGATAAGGCGGCCGAGTTCCCTGCTTATCCTTGATATTTTTGAGAGAGGATCCTCAAGCTCTTTAACTATTGCTTCTGCATCGAGTACTGTCCTGTTAATATCACGGTTTGAATGGTTTGACAGAACCGCTGCGATATCATTGGGTGTGCCGATAAGACTGTGAAAATAAATTCCCGGCACTCCCTGCAGAACAAGTGCGATTGATCTGGAAGCTACAAATCTTTTTACCTGAAAGGCAAGGTCTTCTTCATCATTGTCAGTATAGTTAAGAGCACTGAACCAGGTAATATTCAGTTCATATGGTATCTCATTCCCGTCAGAGGCGGTTTTATAGGATATTAATCCTCCATGCGCCTGGACCTTTTTCACAATAAAATTAATTTCTTCATGTGTGAGAATATTATTGATTGCCATCACTCCAATGCCGTCATGTGAGTCAAGAAAATTGAAAAAGGTGGCGGTATTGGAAGGTTTTGTTAACGACATTGCCCATTTTGTAAGAGCTCCGGAATCCATACTATAAAATGTGTGGAGAACAAGAGGCGGGAGCGCGAAGTTATATACCATCTGTGCTTCGTCACTGCCGTTTCCGAAATAGGAGATATTCTCATCGTGGGGCACATTGGTCTCGGTGATAAGTGCTACGCTGGGTGCGACAATATCAAGTATATCACGGAACAGTTTTACTATCTCATGTGTCTGTTCCAGGTGAACGCATCTTGTTCCCGGTTGAGTCCAGAGGTAGGTAACCGCATCGAGCCTTATAATGTCTGCACCGTGCCTTACATAGAGGAGAAGAATCTCAATTACCTTCATCAATACATCAGGATTGGTATAGTTAAGATCTATCTGGTCGGTTGAAAAGGTTGTCCAGACCCATTTAGTGCCGTTTATTGTCCGGAACTCGGTTAATACATCAGACGTTCTGGGACGAAAGATTAGTTTCCTCTGTTCATAGGGAAGTTCGCTGGGTGAATTGAAGTTAATAAAAAAATCCCAGTAATAAGGTCGTCCGTTTAAAAATTCCTGAAACCATCTGCTTTTTGCTGACGCATGATTTATCACACCGTCAAACATGAGCTGGTAACGGCTTTCAAGGTCTTCAATGTCTTCCCATGTACCGAGTCTGGGATCAACCTCTTCAAAGTCCGTGATAGAAAATCCCTTGTCTGACGAATAGGGGAAAAAAGGGAGGATATGCAGTGTGTTTATAGTGCCTTCCAGGTATGTATCACAGAGTTTGGCAAGTGTAGCCAGGGGTGATTTATCATTTCCACGGATAAGGTCTCCATAGGTAATAAGTATAATATCCTCTTCAGTAAATCTGTTTTCATGATCAAAGTCTTTTTCGCGCTCAATCATTTCCAGAGGTTTATATGCATAATACACCTGCATAATCCTCTCGAGTTCAGGCATATTTGCTTCCGCTACTTTTTCACCGTAAATCAAGCTGAGTCTTTTAAGTAGATTTTTTCTGGAGGAGGGGGATATGTCCAGTAAAGGCCTGCTGTAATCCGGTTCCTTGTTGTGAACCGTTTTGGTTGTTTTAAAGGTCTTTTTATCTTTAAAGACAGCAGCCAATTGGTTTTACGCTCCTTTATTGATGAATACTATTTTGGTCGATATGTGAATTGTCAGTGTATAGATAGCACTTTCAGCTATCAGCACTCAGCTAAATCATTATTAAAGACTTTTGCTGTAAGCTGAACGCTTTAATCCAAAAACTCAGGTTTTTGGATTAATATTATTTTACCGCAGGTATTTTTACTCCATCCGGTAATCCGTCAAAGCTCGTTACAACTGTTTTTATCCCATTTTCCCGCATTGCTTCTTCAGCACGTATGAGAGGATTATAGTTCTGCAGGTTTCTTTCACCATTGGGTGCACCTGCTTTGAACCAGAGCTTTCTGGAGACAGCACCGTATATCAGGGGCATGTATGGTAAAAATTCCGATGAACCTTCTGTTGAACGATGGGAGAAGAAAGCGGTCGAACCTAATTTTTTGATATTATCAAGGGCTTCTTTAAGACTGTTAACACCAAGAGCCTTTAAATCTTTCATTACGGTTTTTATATCTTTCCGGGCAGTGAGGAACCTTTCCACTTTTTCAGTATCTGCCAGGCCGAGCACTATTTCTGTCGCAAGGCAGGTTTCAGTAAAAGTGCCTGCCTGATTGAGTTTTATAAGGACGGAGTTTCCTGCCCTGTTTTTCTGTTCTGGAGCCGCGAGGAAGGGAATAATAAATCTCATCTGGGTTACTGCGCAATCATCAAGAACAATCTGGACTCTCTCGCCATATTTTGCATTCATCAGTTTATGGGCTTCGATATCTGATTCGGAACCCGGATCTTCCATGGTAACAAAGTTTTTTGCGCTCTTTACTATGTCGGCATCGAAATCGATAAGTTCTTCACGGGTCTTTATCCCCAGTCCGGAAAACCTCATGTCATATAGACCTTTGGCCCTGAGCTTATCCGATTTCTGGATTTCACTGAAGGCATTGTCTGTGCCTATGGCATAGTCTGAAACACCAAGGCCAAGCTGTCTGGCACATTCCTTTATTCTTGCGAGGCCTTCATAATTGTCCTTCACAGGAAAGACAAAACCCCTTTCCTTGGCAGTACCTGTTGTATGCCCATCCCTTACCAGATTTTTTTCAAACTGCTTGAAGAACTTGATTGCCTGTGTGAATACACCCTTGATGGACTTTTCTTTCATGGCAAAAAAGAACATCTCCTGGATATCCTGCTTTGTCCCGGGGACATGCTCTCCACCGCATACCATGTTGAACGCAATGTTAGGCATATAGAATGTTTTCATTCCTCTTGGCGCCAGCAGCTGCCAGGCCTCATAACCTGATGCCTTTAAGAGGCACTGGAAAAAAACCGTGGAAGAGGCCAGGCATGCGTTACCCCCCCATTTCTTCTTGTTGGGACCGGCCTTTTCGATAAGTTTAAGGTCGAATTCTTCAACAGCCTTGAGGATGTCCTTGGGGGTTTTTATAACAACCTTGTTAGGCAGAAGAGGCGCTATATTCTTTTCTATTGATTTTAATGCTTTATCATTAGGTATATAAATCGCCTCATTTTCACCATCCGATGTTCCTTTGGCGATGCCGTTTCTTTCTTCGATTGTCCAGCTGTCTCGTCCTCTTTTAACCCTTGCTGACATTACGCCTTCAATTGTATAGGCAGCATAGGAAGATAGAATCTCTCTACCCTTTAATTTGAAATTTGAGACTATTGTTTCCCTGGCCATCTTTTCCTCCTTTTTAGATTTTATGTTTTATATATGAATGAATCCTTATGTCTATTAATTCATGCCGTCAATAATCTTTTTTGTTTCCTGCGCAATTCTAAGCTCTTCATTGGTTGGTACTACAAGTACTTTGACCCTGCTGTCATTACTGTTGATTTCGTTTATGCCTTTATCATACGACTCATTTTTTTCATCATTAATAATGATGCCTATGTTCTCAAGGCCGGCACAGGATAATTTACGTATATCAGGGGAATGTTCGCCAATACCCGCGGTAAATACAATCGCATCAAGGCTTCCAAGAATTGCGTAATATGCCCCGATATATTTTTTAATTCGATAGGTATATATTTCCAGCGCAAGCCTGGCCTGCTTATCTCCCTTGTCCCGTTTGTCGAACACCTCCCTCATATCATTGGTGCCGCAGATGCCTTTGAGGCCGCTTTCCTTGTTGAGGAGATTGTCTATCTCTTTTAATGTCATATGCAAATGATCGGCAAGATAAAAGGGAAGGGCGGGGTCCACATCACCTGTTCTTGTACCCATTACCAGCCCTTCAAGAGGCGTCATGCCCATACTGGTATCAACACACTGCCCGTTTTTAAGAGCAGCAATACTGGCTCCGTTGCCCAGGTGTATAGTAATGATATTCAGCTGATCCAGAGGACGGTCCAGATATTCCGCGCACTTTCCCGATACATAGGCGTGCGATGTACCATGAAAGCCATATCTTCTTACTCGATCTTTCTTATATAGATCATAGGGCAGGGCATACATAAAGGCATATGGAGGAATACTCTGGTGAAATGCCGTATCAAAAACCGCGATTTGTGTTGATTCGGGGAAAACCGCGATAGCTACTTCTATGCCTGTCAGGTTTGATGGATTATGAAGAGGTGCCAGGGGAATATTACGGGTAATTGCCCCTATAACTTCTTCGTTGATAACTGTTGGCGCCTTGAATGTCTCACCGCCATGAACTACCCGGTGACCAACGGCAGATATTTCCGATCTATCCTTAATGACTCCGAATTCATCATTGATCAGATAATCTACAATATGCTTAAAACCTGTTTGATGGTCTCCGATATGACCTTCATATTCTTTTGTTACAGAACTACCGTTTTCTTTAAAAATTTTATGGGCGAGAGAGCCGTGCTCTTCACCTATTTTTTCAACAACCCCGGAACATAGAACTGTCTGGGTTTCCATATTAAAAAGTTGATATTTTATTGATGAACTACCTGTGTTTATTACTAATACTTTCAAGATAAAACCTCTTTTCTTTCATAAGTCAAAGGCGGACAGGGATTTTATCCTGCCGCCTTCCGTTTTTATTATTCTTTCAGATAACCCGTTACATCGGGATGAGATGGTCTATTTTCTAAATTAACCCTTTTTTACCTATCGCCTGGATTGCTGTTATGGCTACTGTATTGACAATATCAGTTACAGTACAACCACGGCTCAGATCGTTAACAGGCATTTTTAAACCCTGGAGTACCGGGCCTATGGCCACTGCCCCGGCAGATCTTTGTACTGCCTTGTATGTGTTGTTTCCGGTATTGAGGTCCGGGAAAATAAAGACTGTCGCTTTTCCGGCTACTTCACTGTCAGGCATTTTGCGTATGGCTACTTCCGGGTCGACCGCGGCATCATACTGCAGGGGGCCTTCTATTTTCAGTCCGGGAAAATGATCTTTTGACATTTTTTTTGCAATTTTTGTTGCTTCTCTGACCTTTTCAACGTTCTCACCTTTACCTGATTCACCTGTTGAGTAGGACAGCATTGCAACTACAGGATCAATGCCAAAGGTTTTTGCGGTTTGAGAAGAGTTGATAGCTATCTCCGCCAGTTGTGCCGCATCAGGGTCGGGGTTGACCGCGCAGTCGCCATAAACAAGCACACGGTCTGACATGCACATAAAGAATATGCTTGAAACAAGGGATATGCCTGGTTTTGTTTTTATTATTTCAAATGCCGGCCTTATTGTGGCCTGCGTAGTATGCGCGGCACCGGATACAAGACCGTCCGCGTGGCCTTTATGCACCATCATGGTTCCGAAGAAACTCACATCACTCATTATATCATGAGCCATTTCTTTTGTTATGCCCTTGTTTTTGCGAAGGTCATAATATGTTTCCACATATTCATCATATCGTTTGCTCTTTTTTATATCTACTATTTCCGCGCCTTCAAGGTGCAATCCGAGGCGCATCATCTTTTTTCTTATTTCTATTTCATTTCCCAGAAGTGTCAAATTTACAACATCTCTTCGTAACAGGATTTCCGATGCCCTTAAAATTCTCTCATCCTCACCTTCAGGCAGGACTATATGCTGTTTCTGTATTTTTGCCCTCTGAATAAGACCATACTCAAACATCTTGGGTGTCACTGTTGTTGTCTGTGTTTCAATAATCTTTTCGGTCAGGTCTAATACTGATACATTCTTTTCAAAAAGTTCAAGGGCCCTTGTTATTTTACGGGTATTTGTTGGAGCTATGACAGCATGGATGTTGTCTACCATTCTGGCAGATGCAAAGGTATCGGTTTCAACACTGACAATAGGCACCATATTTGATAGACCTTCAATCAGTTTACAGATTGTTTCCTCAGGTCTGAGGCCTCCGGTCAGCAATATGCCTGATATCGCCGGCATTGTAACCGATGAAACAGATGCAAGGCATGCAATAATAACATCTCCCCTGTCTCCGGGTGTTATGACAAGCGTGCCGTGATCAATACCCTTAAGGAAATTCCTTAACTGCATTGCAGCTACTATAATATTGTGGGCATGACGATCGAGCTGATCATGCCCGTAAAGCACTCTGGCATTGAGGATCTCAACAATTTCACCGATTGTAGGGTTCCCAAGGTATTTTTCATTTGGAATCGAGTAGATAAGCTGACCTGAATCAGAATATTTCATTTCCAGGTACTTGATGATCTCTTTTTCATTCGACGGATCTGCCCTGTTTACAATTGTGGACAGGATTTTACATCCTTTTTCATTCAGTGACTCAACCGTCACTTCAATGGCGCTGAAGGTTTCAGTAAGCGTCTTGTTATATGCCGTAGCAACCAGGAGCACAGGGCACCCGAGGTTGTTTGCTACTTCGGCATTAATATCAAATTCAAGAGAAGACGTAGAGCCTTCAAAATCAGTGCCTTCACAGAGAACAAAGTCATAGTCATCCTTAATATTGTTGTATTTGGTAAAAATGCGTTCAATTAATTCATCCTGCTTGCCGAGGGATATCAGCTCATTTGCCTCGCTGGTTGTACACCCATACATGTCATCATACGGGATATCCAGTTTGAAATATTTCGATATTAATTCAATGTCATTATCGGGTTTTCCGTTATTATCTCTTATCAGCGGTCTGAAAAATCCGACTCTGTCAATATTCCTGATTAACAGCTCCAATATTCCAAGGCAAATTGCCGATTTTCCACTTCGCGATTCGGTGGATGTAATGTACAGATTGCTTGCCATTTAAATAAAACCTCCATGAAAAAAGTCATGGTAACATAAATTCTGATATCAACTCATTTCCGTTTAAATTGTTTATATTCCGGAAAAAAAGATAAATAATGCAGAAATCATACCATAAGTTTAATAAAATCATTTATAATTAATCGATAAATTATTTTAATCACAATTTATTAACAGTTTTTTAGTCATAACATTTTTTATAGTTTATCATATATCATAATTTTGGGTTTTATTATCAAATTTTAATTCAGCTTCACAATTTTTTTCTTTACAGTTATGAAATTTTTCCTTAAATAGAGTCTACGAATAAGCCTTAGGATGTAAAAAATTTTATCGAATTGATAAATATTTAAATCAATCAGAGGTTTCGGATTATTGATTTAAAGAAAAATCGAAGTATCTTTGAAGATATAAGCATAGTCAGCCAGCTGGGATTAACCATGGCTGGATGTATTTTGTTTTGTTTATATATTGGCCGTTTGCTGGATAAATGGCTCGGTACAAGAGGCCTGTTTATAACGATATTTATTATACTCGGCATAGTCGGCGGCGGGGTTACAGCTTACAGACAGATAGAAAAGGTACTATCTCAGAGTAAAAAAAACGAAGAGTCGGATCCGGGAAATAAAAATAATGGATGAAGAGGTTAAAAAGACACAAAAGTTTTATTGCAACAGGGCTCTATATTATGCAATAAGCGCTGCTTTTATCCTTATCATCATGGGTCAAAAGGCCATAGCAAAAGGGCTGTTACTTGGTACTGTATTCAGTGTCCTTAACTTTGCAATAATGGCTATATTATTGAATCGGCAGATAATGGGCGCTCAAAATCAGATGCGTGCCCGTTCCGCGGCTTTTCTATCAATATTTTTGAGGTTTGCGATACTGGCGATACCCCTGATGATATCCTATAAGATAGAGGCATTTAATTTTTTCGGGGCTGTTGCCGGCATTTTTATGGTCCAGTTTTCGATACTTTTTAATAACTTGGTAATTGACAGATTTACCAAAATAAGAAAGGCATAGTTAGGCTGAGATAATGGAAGAATTCACAGATCTTTGGCAGAAACCTTTTAGTATATTCGGATATCAAAATGACTTTATGGTTCTTAATATGAAATCCCTGGTTATGACATGGATTGTTATGGGAGTTCTGATTCTTTTCGCATATTTTGCAACAAGAAAAGCAAGTCTTGTCCCTCGTCCGATTCAGGTGTTTGCCGAGACACTGGTGAATTTCTTTTATAACCTTGTCGTAGATACCCTTGATGAAAATCTGGCTAAAAAATATTTTCCTTTGATCTGCTCACTCTTCATGTTTCTCTTTCTGTGTAACTGGATAGGAATTATACCGATGATGGCGGAACCTACCAAAGACCTCAATACCACACTCGGTATGGGACTCATGGGAGGAATAATTGCTCATTATTCAGGTATCAGAGTTAACGGAATTAAAGGCTACCTGAAGGAATATTTCAGTCCAATGTGGTTTATGTTTCCACTTAATGTAATAGGTGAAATAGCACAGGTAGTGTCCATTTCTTTCCGTCTTTACGGTAATATTCTGGGTGGTGCAATTATAATTGTTGTTGTTTCACAGCTTTTTAAAAGCATTGTGGTTCCGCCTTTTCTGGTTGCATTTTTCGGTATGCTGGTGGGTACTATTCAGGCTTTTGTTTTTACGATGCTAACTCTGGTTTATATTTCTCTTAAGGTAAAATAAAAAATGTTTGAAGCTCTATATGTTACAAAAGCTGCGCTTTATATAGGTGCCGGATTATCGATGGGTTTTGGAGCTATCGGCGCGGCTGTTGGTGAAGGTTATACAGCCGGTGCTGCTAATGAGGCTATTTCCTTCAGGCCGGAAAAAGCAGGCGAAGTTGTAAAAAATATGCTTATCGGTCAGGCTATTGCCGAATCTGCAGCTATATTTGCCCTTGTTATTGCCATTATGCTGGTATTTAATGACTCTCCCGGAGAAAATTATATCCAGGTTTGGACCTTTATTGGTGCAGGCCTTTCAATGGGCCTTTCTGCGATAGGCTCGGGAGTAGGTTCAGGTTTTCCTGCTGGCAGATTATGTATTGGAGTTGTGAGACAACCCGCCCATAGTGCAAAACTTCTTACAACCACGCTTATAGGTGCTGCCGTATGTCAGACACCTGCTATACTGGGCATGGTTGTGGCGTTACTTCTTTTATTTGGCGATTATTCCGCTATTCCGCTTCATCCGGGATGGGCTGCTATGCTGGGGGCAGGACTGGCTGCGGGTTTTGGTGGGATCGGTCCCGGGATAGGTGAAGGTATAGTAGCTGGTAATGCAGTTAAGGCAATTTCAAGAAACACTACCGCTTCTGAAGTATTGACCAGAACAATGCTTGTAGGTATGGCTGTTACAGAATCAACAAGTGTGTACGCCCTTGTAGTAGCCCTTTTACTGCTGATCGGTGTTTAAGAATTTTTAAGGGATTTTTTTTATTTAACCCTGTTTATATATTGAATATTTTATATTTGTAATATCTTAATTATCATAGTTTCAAAGGAGGATTATTATGGACATTAGTGGCGCTGATTTTATTAAAGGTTTGGCATTGCTGGGAGCTGGTATCTCTATGGGACTTGGAGCTATAGGACCCGGAATTGGTGAAGGTTTTGTAGCAGGCAAAGCCTGTGAGGCAATTGGAAGGAAGCCCGAAGAAGCAGCCCTTCTCACCAGGACAATGCTCATAGGTCAGGCAGTATCCGAGTCAACAGGTATTTACGCACTGGTTATTGCTCTTCTTCTTCTCATGTAGTGTAAAATATTCAGGTGGTAACAGCCAATGATAAGCGTTAATGCAACTTTATTTGTACAGATAATTAATTTTCTGATCCTGATGTTTATTCTGAACAAGATTTTTCTACGACCAATAAGCAATATAATAGAAAAACGAAACCAAAAAATAAAGGATGAACAGAAGCAACTAAATAATCTTCAGCAGGAAACAAAAGAGCTGATTGAAAAATGTGTTTCTATTGAGAGTAAAGCAAGAAAAGAGGCCGCAGGACAGAGCAATTTTCTTAAAAAAGAAGCAGGTGAAAAGGCTGAAGACATTTTAAACAGAGCAAAAGACGAGATCAGTGGCATAAGAGAAGAAACTGACAGGGAAATCAATAGCAAGATAGAAGAGGCAAGTCGTTCATTAAAAAAATTTGCCTCTAATCTTGCTGAAGAATTGACTGAAAAAGTTATTGGCCGGAGGTTTGCCAGTTGAGTGAAAAAAAAGTAAATATTAAAGGCATTATACTTAAATGGTTTTTAAGCTACTTTGCGGTTCTTCTCATCGTTTTCGGCACGATTTTTCTAATCGCTGAAGAGGGTGAACGGAAGAAACTGTGGACCGAAATAATGCTCTGGGTACATTTCGGGGTATTTGTTTCTCTTTACATTAAATACATCAAAAAACCCTTTGTAAATATACTGAAGGGGCAGGGAAACAAGATAAGTGAACAGCTAAAGAACGTTGAGGCAGATCTTAAAGAAGCCAGATCCAGAATGGAAGCAGAGGCTGATAAACTTAAAAATATGGATAATAATCTTGCAAGCATTACTGAGAGCATAATTGCTGCCGGGGCAAGAGAAAAGGAAAGCATCATTGAAAGGGCGCAGACTCTTGCAGACAAAATGATAAGTGATGCTAAAAAGGAAGCGGGATTTAAAATGCTGGCTGCAAAGCAGAGATTCAGTGAAGAAATGCTTGAAGCAGCCATTAAAATTTCTGCTGAGAGTATAACCCGGAACATAACCAGTGAGGATGATGAAAAGCTTGTTAATGCTTTTTCATCCAGCCTTGGTTCTGAGCAGAATATTATTGCCTGATTTTATTTCTTTCTTTGATTTTAGTGTCTGTTTTGCCAATCTGGCAACTTTGTTTCATTCAGGTGGATATCCCCAGTTTAGGGAGAATAACACCCTGAAGAAGAAAGTAGGCAGCTATTATCAAAATTAACCATAGTATTTCCTTCTTTTTAAATCCTTTTAGATTAATACTGGGATTCACATTATGTGAATCCCTTTTTTTATTATGACTCACGGTCATGTCGGTTAATTTGCTCATGAAAATCCGTTGTTTGATGAGCAGCTATTTTGGCAGATTATCCGGTGAAAATAAAAGCAAATTGTATTTTAACTTGCTAATCTTAAAAGAATTTTAGATATTGGTTATAAATTACCAGGGAGGATGAAATGGAATTTGAAGAAATTGCACCTGAAATTCATAGAATTATAACCGGCAGGAAAGAGAATAAACAGGCTGTTCAAAAAATAGCCTCTATTCTTGGTAAATCCCAGCAGACCGTGTATGACTGTCTTTATGGTCGCATAAAGATAAATCTGGATTTTTTGAGAGCAGCGGTTGAGGCAACAGGTGATCCTGACATCAAAGCCTTTCTTGAACCTTCAGGATGGATTCTGTATAAAAAGCCTGCCTCGGCTGAAATAACTACCAATTTTGAAAAAGAAGTTAATGACATTTTTCTTGCAGTTTCTCATCTTTCAGAATCAATAAAAGAGTCAATAAAGGATGGAAGGATAGACCAGCAGGAACTGGCACAACTCAAAAGACTCAGGGTAGAGATTGCTAAACAAACCGATGAAGTTATGGTGCTGGCTGAAAATATGTACAATAAAAAATGCTGATCCGGATTATTTTTTTATATAATAAAAAGACTACTAATAAGGAGGAGAAGCATGTTTAATAAAAATATTTATCAGTTTCCTATTCTTTACACAAATCCTATACCCAAGATTGCTCTGGGATGGGGATCCCATGAAACAATCGCTGATGAATGTCATGCGACCGGCATTAAAAATGCCCTGATAACAACCTCCGGCCTGAAAGGTACCGGTATTATTGATGAAGTAAAGGGAATTTTAAATAGCGGTGGAATTGCATATGAAGTATTTGACAGCATAACCTCCAACCCCAAAGACCATGAAATAATGGAAGCATATAAGGTTTTCAAAGAGGCTGAATGTAACGGCATAATCGGTGTCGGCGGGGGGAGTTCCATTGATGTGGGAAAATGCATCAGGGTTATTGATGCCAATGGCGGCAAGCATGTAGGCAATTTCGCCGCCAGACTTGATCCCCCGTGGATGGAAACACTTGCAAAACTGAACCCGTGTGTAATCCCTCAGATATCTGTGCCCACAACCTCCGGTACCGGCGCGGAAGTGACATCATGGGCTACAATCAGCAACACAGGAGAACGGGCAAAGGTACTGGTGGGCGCTCCCAATATACATTCAACAGTAGCTGTTATCGATCCGCTTTTTATAAGGCTCCAGCCGAAACATATTGCCGCATGGACAGGTTTTGATGCTATGGCTCATGGCTTTGAAGCATTTCTCACAAAGATCCAGAGTCCATATTCATACGGTATTCTTTTAAGGGCAATTGAACTGATTTATAAAAATTTAAGAGAATTTACATATAACCGGATGGACAGAGAAGCTTGTGAGAAAATGACCTGGGCCGCCACCATGGGTGGAATTGCTATCGGATTCGGCGCAGGAGCAGGTATTGTACACGGGCTTGGTCATCAGATAAGCGCTATCACAGACTGTCATCACGGGCATATAAACGGTGTTCTGGTTCTCGCGGCAGAAAGATACAATCAGCCTGCAATTATTGAGAGGTTGGCGGCAATGACACAGGCAATGGGGATAGATACAATGGGAATGTCCCAGCTTGAAATGGCTGACCGATGGTTTATTGAAATGGAACAGCTCCTCCGGGATATCGAGATACAGCCTGGTTTCCTGACCGAACAGTTTGGTTTTAAAGAGGAAGACATTGACCATGTAGTAGACGTATATGCAAGTGACTTCTGCAGCCAGGGCAACCCAAAGGAATTAATCGAACAGGAAGTAAAAGATTTGTTGAAAAGCCTTTTGGATGCACCATATTAAAAAATATTGAAAGATATGTATATCAGATACGGGCATGAAAAACTATATTTCAGTGTCCCTGGACACTGGAATGTTCTTACCCTTGCATCTTTTAAAGACCGCCTTGAATTTTATAATGCTGAGGAACTTACCTGCAATGCCGTAAATAAGCCAATTGACACATCACCTCTTGAAAAAGTCCTGACACCTTCCGATAAAGTAGCTATACTCATAGAAGATAATACCCGTAATTCTCCTAAAAAATATATATTAAAGATATTGCTTGATCACCTTGCCGACCTGCCAATTCCGCCTGATAATATATCCGTAATAGTAGCGCTTGGTACACATCAGCCTCTGTCCCGGGAGGAACTCGATCACACCTATGGCAAAGATGTGGTCAAACGATACAGCTTTTATAATCATGATTGCAGGGCAGATGATCTTGTAGCGGCAGGGCAATTAAAATCAGGCACAACTGTAAAGATAAACAGACGTGCATACGAAGCGGATTTCAGGATAGGCATAGGCTCGATTTTTCCTCATCCCCTGAATGGTTTTGGAGGGGGCGGTAAGATATTGTTCCCGGGAGTAGCCAATTTTGATGCCATACTTGAACACCATCTTAAATATTCATTCAGGGATACAGTGCTTGGGTGTCTGGATAAAAATTCTTTTTATGAAGAAGTATCATCCATGGCAGAGGCGGGTAAACTTGATTTTATTATTAACAGTGTGCTTGATCATAATGATAATCTGTACAATGTCGTGGCAGGTGATCCTGTTGCCGCACACAGGGCAGGTGCAGATATCTGTAAAGAGATAATAACAAAAAAATTTAAACAAAAATCTGATGTTACCATTATAAGCGCTTTTCCATATACCCGGGCGACACAACTTATGAAACCCCTGGAACCCGCGTCTATTATTACAAATGAATCGGGAGTTGTTATTCTTTCCGGTAAGTGTACTTCCGGATTTTTACCGGAATATCTGGAGGCATGTAAAAACTTCAGGGAAAGACATAAAGGTAATCTGAAACAAGCTCTTTTTGATTGTTTTGACAATAACCAGCGCATCATCAAGGATGGAGCACCCGAACTTAACATGTCCCTTGCCCAGGTAATCCTTGCCATTGCGAGTTACAGGGTAATCATGTTTTCAAAGGAAGTCCCGCGTGACCATATTGAAAAGCTGGGATTTATACATGCTGAAACCATCGAAGATGCTATTGCTATCAGTGACCAGTATGTAAAAAATCCTTCGGTTAATATTGTTCCCTCAGGGGGAGTTATTATTCCCGATTTGAAATAAGTCAGTCATTATTAACGGGCAGATATGAAAAAGAATAAAAATAAATTGAATAGCATGGAATCTATTTCAGGTCAGGAAAATGCGGATAACCGGAATGTCATAAAAGGCATGGGATACTCGGATGATGATCTTGACTCCGGAAGGCCTGTTATTGGTGTTGCCAACTCATGGAATACCGTTATCCCGGGACATTCAGGGTTAACATTCCTGCCATTGTTGTCAACAGCGGACCGATGCTTGGTGGAATTGGGTTTAATGGAAAAAAATCAGATTCCACTTCGGTCTCCGAAGCCCTTGGAATGCTTAGATCAGATAAAATTACTGAGGCAGAATATAAAAATATAGAAAACCTTTCATGTCCCACCTGCGGAGCCGAAGGTCAGGAAGGGATATCTGAATATTTATTCCAGACTCGCATCCTCTGCTGATGAAGGAGCAGTAATAAAGAACAGATAGTCATTCAATAAGCAGATCCCATCCCTGGTGAAAACCTATAACCATTGTTGGTTCAAGACCGCTCTTTATAGGCTTTTCGCATGTAACTCCGGAATATTCGGTAATAAGACCGTCAGACACATTGGTGCATGCCGGTGTTAGATAAAATGGGTAGTATCCGGAATCGGTGGGTTGGCCTGCAAACATGGCCATATCCGTGGGCATGCCTGCCTTATGAAAAATATCTCTGAATTTGGTTTGTAAACGCTTAATTTCACCTGTCTTAATCTGATCATCGCTTAACAGGATTTTTATCCAGGGCATTTTTCTCTCCTAACTTGGTGTGTGTTCTGTATAAATTACATTATTATTGGGGGATCAGTCAATATCGCTTTTTCGGAACATAATTTGTCCTTATTCAACAGGCACGGTCCGCCGTCGTTTGAAGCTATGACGCGATAAAATGGCGGGACAAGCACGCTGGCCCCTACAGTTTTATTATTGGGTTAAAGATAAATTCCTTATAAGGGTATGTATGGTAATCTCAGGAGGACAGTATAACCTGACAGGCAGGCCTGATGTCCCTGATCCCCTGGATGTATAGCCTTTCATGCCTTTATAATTCCAGGCCCCGCTGGAATATCTTCTTTCACATTCCGCCTTTGTTATAACAGGTATTCCGCCGGGGAGACATAACTGCCCCCCGTGTGTATGGCCGCACAGATAATAATCAACATTTCTCCTCATAGCCTCTCTTAAAAGACCCGGAGAATGTGCAAGAAGGATTGTAAAATCTTCTTCCGGTATCCGCTTAAAAGTCTTAGTTATGCTGGCACAGGTATGAAATGACGGATTATCCACGCC
>JASFHE010000039.1:0-18722 GCA_050123415.1 Desulfobacteraceae bacterium
CAGGACGTAGACCTTGCATTTCCTAAACGGCTTTTCCGTCTTCCTGTCAGCACCACAACCCTGGTAACCGTGTATATATGCTATGGTATAATTGTATTATCCCTGCCGTTTCTATTATTTATTTTTATTAACCGGCTTTTTCTTGAACCCTTCAGCCAGGGCTGGCATTACCTTTTAATGTTTGAGACAATGTTTATAGCTCTTCAGGCATTATCATGGCTTGGCGGGCCAGCACGTTATTTATTTCTAACCATTACTCTGATCTTTCTTTTTGCAATTTTTCATTTCATTGCCGGACTTAAGCCCGCAATGAGTAACAGCATGGTTTGTACAATAATTATTGTGGTTTCTCTTTTAATCTGCTTCTGGAGTGTGTCAAAGGACCGTCACGGAGCATGGATCGATGAGTGGCAGTGGCTAAAGTCTTTACCTGGAATGTTTCAGAAAAGGTCATCAAGGCAATTTAAAACCGCCCTTGAGGCCCAGGTATGGTTTGAATTCAGGCAGGCCGGATACATTTTTCCTGTTGCTGCCATTAGCATCATCATTATGCTGATTGGTATTACTCTTTTTTACAATGGTCTTCCTGCACTCCCGCTTTTAGTACCGGTTATATTTGTAGCAATAGCCGTAATGGCTGCTATATCAGGCTTAATCCTGTTTACATTATACAGACAGGATAAAAAATCAGATGCATCAAGATTTTGCCTGCGCCTGCCAATAACCACGCAAAAACTGGCTGCTGCTCGCTCACATGCCATGATTCAGAGCCTGGCCTGGGTGACTGCAATCATTCTGACGTTATCCCTTTCAATTGCATTATGGACTTTCTTGAGCAATGGCTTATTGGACCTTAAACAACTATCACCAATAAAATGGGCATTTAAATATGACTCGCTGCCCGTGATTCTGGCTATGACACTTACAGGCCTTTTTGGTTTTGCCCTCATTTACTGGACACTGCTTAGAACAGCGCCATTAATAGCTCTTTTCGGATTCATCCTGTTTAACATCATTCGCTTTACCGGAAAAGACGGAATGTTTTCATGTGCAGGGACTGCCCTTTTTATTATACTGATGGCATATGCAGCAATTGTCTTTTTTATTGCAAAACGTCGTGATCTTATTACATTCGGAACTTTGATAACCTGTGCATGCATAACAGCTTTAATGGCCATCAGCATGCTGACCTTCCCATTTTTTACGGACAATCTGTTACATACTAAAAACCATACACATACCATATTGATCATGATTTGTGTGGGCATTCTTCCTGTTATGCCGCTGGCAACTACACCGCTGTGGATTGAGAGGTTTCGACATCGTTAAAGGGAAAACATTTTTTCTTGTTCCCACGGAGACCGTGGGAAACATAGGATAATCTGGATGATATCTTTTTATTTACAGACTGTGATGACAACAATGTAGCAGGAACGTTGTTTATGTCTAAATGCAAACTCAAAAATAGCCAAGTTCTCTTGAAAGCTGGCCTGCAGCCTCTTTTAAAGCATTACTGATGAGTTCCTCCTTTTCAGGAGAAAACCGCTGGCTTGGTACAGGTGTTCCAAGGGAACCTACAACCTGCTTCATATTATTAAATACCGGCACCGCGACTGATGTAATCCCGTCGTAATTCTCTTCTCTGGAAAAGGCAATATTGTTTTTCCGCACATTCTCCAGTTCTTTTCTAAGGGCATCTTTATCTGTAATAGTATTTTTTGTAATTGGAAGCAGTTCAACCGAGGATAGAAATTTTTCGATTTCATCCCGGCTGTAGAATGCAAGGATGGCCTTTCCATGGGCAGATGCATAAACAGGATTCTGGTCACCTATTTTTAAATCCCATTTAAGTGGCTCATTGGTTTCTTCACGCCACACAATAGTTACCTTTTGTCCGGTAATAATAGCAAACCCGCATGACTCGTTTGTAGCTGCTATTACATTCCTTATAAAAGGCTGACTTGCCTTTATGATATCAAAATCAGCAACATACCTTCCCGCAAGTACCAGGATCTTGTAACCAATCCTGTATCGCTTGTCATATTCATTAACTGTTAAAAAATCGTTGGAAACCAGATCTGCCAGTATCGGTGACAGGCTTCCCTTGGGGATACCCAGTGTGCTCGAAATATCCTGATGTTTCAATCCATCCTTGGTTTGTCCGACAAGTTCAAGGATCTGCATTACCCGTGTTGCTGACTTGACCATATGAACCCCGAAAGAATGTACGCAAAACGAAATACCCTGTTGCAAAACAACGAGATATCTATACCAGCGATAAAAGGCGCCTGCGATAAAAATCAATACACTTGTCCGCCTCTGGCGGATTGAGTTTTTCCGGATTTTTATAATTGCTGGATGCGATTATGTCAAATCTCATTTTTGGACTTGACATGTTCGCATATATAAACTATGTTTACATATACAAACATTGAGGCATTTTTGCTTCTAGATTGACAATAATCAACCTGAATAGAGTTAAATATGGCTCATTATCTATCAGGTTATTCATAGAAGATTTATAATAAGGATTACAGGATGTTTAAAAAAATAGAAATAAAATCACTATACAGGTGGCTGGTAGTTTTTATAGCTTTTTATGGGATGTGTCTTCATGCCGGATGTCTTATATATGCTTCCGGATTATTTATTAAACCCCTTCAGGCATATTTTGGCTGGGAACGGGGAACAATTGCTCTTGCATTTACACTGCAGTTCATTTTTCTGGGACTGCTTTCACCTTTTATCGGCAAAGCCGTTGACAGACTTGGACCAAGGATTGTTTTTATAACAGGTGCATCTATTGCCTCAATTGGATTTCTTATGATGCCGCAGATAAAAACTCCGGTTCATTTCTACCTTATAAGTATATTGATAGGCATATCAGAAGCCGCAATCGGTCCGGTTCCGTGCACAGGAGCCGTATCTCCCCTTTTCAATAAAAAGAGAGGACTGGCCATAGGCGTTATGTCTACAGGGGTTGGTGTCGGAGGTTTCATTTTTTCACTCCTGGTAGGCAGCCTGCTGATACCATCTTATGGATGGCAGGGAGGCTATTATGGTATTGCAGCTGCTCATGTGTTGATCATTCCCCTGGCCATGTTTATGAGAGGTAAAAAGAAACAAGCGGTCGTACAGCATGAAGATACTGCTGAAAGTACCGGAATCGAAACAGGCCAATTAGCCAATATGCTTCGTTCTCCGTCATTATGGATTATTTCGGTAATATTCTTTATGTTTCTTTTCAGCCTGGTTGGTACAGTCCAGATTCAGGCTCCGCATCTTCAGGATATCGGATTTCCGGTTTTAATTGCATCTTCTACCCTTGGTTTCCTGGGGCTGATAAGTGCATTTGCAAAATTGTTCTTCGGGTGGCTGTGCGATAGAATCAATCCAAAAACAGCATATATTATTTCCGCATTCTGCCTTGTATGCGGTCTGGTTATGCTTTCATTTTTCAGACATGATTCTTCTTCGATCTACCTGTGGACATACGTACTGATCTTTGGCATCGGCATAGGAGCATGGCTGCCAATAATGTCAATGATGGTAAGCAGGACCTTTGGAATCGTTTCATATGGCCTCTATTTCGGAGCAGTAACAATGGTGGAGACCATTGGACAGGCATTAGGCCCTCTGGTCGCAGGACTGATGTTTGACAGTACGGGCAGCTATCATTCAACGTTTATTCTTTATATCACACTCACAGTTTGTTCTATACCGATTGCTGCGTTTATCAGTGGAAAATCTATCAGGAAAAAACACTATGGTCTGGAAAGCCTGGAAAACAGTAAAATAACCATGGTCGGCAGGCACAACAGAGTTCCAAGTATAGGTTAAGAATAAGATATAAATCCCGCTGTTTAGGCGCGGGATTTATATCTTCTCTACTTCATCAGTCCTGCAATATTGTCCTTAACAGCTTCTGTCCATAACTCATACCCCTATAATTGCAAAAAAAGAAGCATTTTAAAGGGTGTTAAAAAGATCTGGAAATAGTTAATGATATCAGCATGATACACAAAAGCATGGATATTGTATAACCACTTGTTTTTGTTGGCAAAATGGCATACTTTTTAACACCCTTTTTTAGACTGAGGGCTGTTAGATAAAGCAGGGAAAAGCCAGCCGGTTTCGCTTTGAGACTACACCAAGTCAGGGAGGTCAGAGTGCTGGGATCAGAGGCGTAAAGACAGCGGTCCGAAGTCAGATTTCAGGGATCAGAAGTCAGAAGTCAATAGTCCTTTTATTTTGTGAAAAATGTTACAAATTCATCTTGACATGGATTTCCTCAACTGTTAGAAAATCCACGGTAAAATGTAAGCAGGTATAATGACCGGTAAAGCAGGTTAATTATGGCATCCGGTCAATGTTATGATTTTTTGGTGTAAAAGTATAGTTGTTAATCTTAAATAATAACCAGGAGGAAGAAATCATGATTAAACCGCATGGATCGGATACACTCAATCCGCTATATGTAATGGATGAAAACGAACGCGCTGCGCTTCTGAAAGAAGCTGAAGGCCTGCCTTCAATCGTTATCAGCTCAGCGGCTGCCGGAAACGCAGTTATGCTTGGTGGCGGATATTTTAATCCCCTCACAGGCTACATGAATGTCGCTGACGCAATGAGCGTTGCAGAAAAAATGCAGACAACCAGCGGCCTTTTCTGGCCCACACCGGTTCTTAACGTAGTTGAAGATGCCTCAGCTATAAAAGATGCTAAAAAGATCGCCCTCAAAGATCCCAATGTTGAAGGCAATCCGATTATAGCAATCCAGGAAGTTGAAGCTATTGAAGAGATCAGCGCCGATCAGATGAAGTTCATGACCGACCAGATCTACCGCACCGACGATATGGATCACCCCGGTGTAAAGGCATTCAACAGTGTCGGTAACATCGCGATCTCAGGCCCCATCAAGGTCCTGAACTACTCTTACTTTGAAACAGACTTTGTAGGCACATATAAAACCGCTTACGAAATCAGGGATGAAATGGCAAAGATGGGCTGGGAAAAGGTAGTTGCCTTCCAGACAAGAAACCCCATGCACCTTGCACACGAAGAACTCTGCAGAATGGCATACAAGGCGGAAAACGCGGACGGCATCCTCATTCATATGCTCCTCGGAAAACTGAAACCCGGCGATATTCCTGCTGACGTACGTGACGCGGCTATCAGGAAAATGGTAGAGGTATATTTTGAGCCCAATACCGTTCTTGTTACGGGTTACGGTTTTGACATGCTTTATGCCGGCCCGAGAGAAGCGGTTCTCCATGCTGTATTCCGTCAGAACTGCGGTTGTACAACCCTTATAGTTGGCCGTGACCATGCCGGTGTCGGTGATTACTACGGTCCCTTTGACGCACAGACCATCTTTGACGGCATACCGGAAGGCTCACTGGAAATCGGTATTTTCAGGGCAGACCACACTGCATGGTCAAAGAAGCTTGGCAAGGTCGTAATGATGAAGGACGTTCCTGATCACACACCTGATGATTTTATCCTTCTTTCAGGTACAAAGGTAAGGACAATGCTTTCAAACGGACAGGCACCGCCAAAGGAATTCTCACGTCCGGAAGTAGCAAAGATACTCATGGATTACTATCAGTCTCTTCCAAAAGACTAATACAATCCATACTTGCTAAAAACAAAACGCCTGTCTCAGATGAGACGGGCGTTCTGTTTTTTAACAATTACTAAGAGGAACCAATGAATACCAGTATGCACCTTGTACACTATTATCGTTATCACTATTATTTTTCCATTGCTTTATCTTTCAACTCCCGGGGCATTTTTTCGATCGCATATCTCAGTGCTGTCCTGGGCATATTCTTTTTATGGGCCATGACATATTTAAAAACCTCTTCCCGGTGTGCTTCGCTTGCGGCCTTCAGCATCCAGCCGTAGCCCTTTTGCACTATATCCTCCTCGTCCGGCAGAAGGATGTCCGCCACGTCAAATATATCTTTAAGGAACATGCCCTTTCTTGCGGGGATAATGAGAGATACGGCAGAGGCACGGCGCATCCATTGGTTAGGCGACCTGGCCCATGTTTTCAGACCTGAAAGATACTCCGGGTACATCTCGATAAATGCACCTACGGTATGGTTGCAGAGAGTGTCACATGATGCCCAGTTGTTTACATAATCATTTACCCATTTTTCGAAGACTGCAAAGTCTCCGGTTTCATAGTACTCCCTCAGAGAATAAGACCAGTGGCAGGCAATAAAGGATTCTTCCATGTAGCCCGATTTCCATAGCTCCTCACAGAGACCAAATATTTCATCTTTACCCATTCCCTCTACTTCTTTGAAATAAGCCTTGCCTATCTTTTTTACGACAGCCGCTTTGATCCCATAAAGCAGGACAGGTTCCTTGAAATATCTCTGGCCTTTTTTTTGGGCCTCTTCATCTGCGTTAGACTTCAGTTCCTGCCTGATCTTTTTGATGACCCTGTGCATACTGCAATATCCTCCACCTGTCCTTTTGATGTTTTTATTCTTTTCCCGGAGCAGGTTCTTTGCATGCCCAGTTCTCTGCGTTTTTAAGATCTCCGGGCCCTTTATATTCTGCGTACTGCGGGTATGGACACAATGGTCGTGCAAGGCCATTTTTACCGAATCCCATTATCTGATCAGGAGCCACTCCTTTTTCAACCCATTTTTCCAGCGTACCAATAGAATCGAACCTGTTGATACCCGGACCTCCGCCGCAATGCCCCATCCCGGGTCCAAGAAAGAGACGCATCCAGTCGCCCTGCTCCTTTCCCATTTTATCGAGGACGTTCTCGTAATACCATATAGTCGTTTCAGGAGTAATACCAGTGTCGGCCCATCCGTGGGTCAGCAGAAGTTTACCGCCGCCGACTTTAAATCTGCTCAGATCGGGATCCACGGCATCAACATAACCTACTGCCCTGTCAATCAGCGGCATGTCCCTGTCAAGATCAAATTTACGCCAGTCCAGGTCCGGATCGTTAAACGCTATCTTAACAATGTCGAACAATATGTCTATGGCGCCGGGTCCCTGGTTTGTGCCCAATTGCGGTGGTATAGGATTTCCAAGGGCCTGTCCCGAAAATATCAGCTCTCCTTTGGAGTTTTTTACACCATTGTAAAATGTATCAACGGTTTTTAACTGCTCTTCTGTAAGGCATGAGTCATCATCCCTGTTCCCGGTGCAAAGAAGTTTAGAGAAATCCACCCTGCATTGATGCGGATTGTTCAGGAATCCTTCTCCAAGCGTATCGCATGTGTTCATAATCATCCGGTTTACAAGGGAAGCCTTTTTTTCCGATAGATTCCGTTCCGGATGACGATAAAGATCCACGCTCTGGGCAATAGAAGCTGTCCACATATGGATATGACGGTTGGCGCATGAGCCGGCAATAATACCGTCGTAATCATCAGGATATCGCTGTGCTTCCATCAGGGCCTGGCGACCGCCGGTGGAGCATCCTTTAAAATAGGAATACTCCGCATCCCGATTGTAAAAGGCCCTTATGATCTCTTTTGCCTTGACTGTCATCTCATGTGTTGAGCGATAGGCAAAATCTATCATTTTTTCAGGATGCCCGATTGCCCATTCCCCGCCCTGTTCCTGGTGACCGGTGTCGGTACCCGCAGTAGCATACCCGAGTCTGAGTGCTTCAGGCATATCACGCATTTTACCCTGAATAGAACCCGCAAAAAAGCCGTTCCCGGTGCCCATAAATTTTCCATTCCAGTTTTTTGTGGGCAGCCAGAGTTCCATCTTTATCAGGGAATCGGAAGCAGGTTTAAGATCGAGATCAATCCTGCAATGGGCAGGGATATCAGGCTGAGACGCCCCATCCGGGGGGCCTCCGCCGAACCCTCCGGCTTTTGGAGCCGGGCCTTCGGGAACAGCAGATGCACTTGTGATTACGGCATTGACAAGCTTGAGCTTTTTAAGATCTTCGCACGGCGATGCTGCTACAGCAGTGCTCAGCAGTAGAAAAAAAATACAGATCAACATAACACTTGCCGAAAGAAATAAAGCAACAGGTTTTAACATAGTTCCTCCTTTGCGGATGGATGAACTGTTATTCTGGTTTCGGGAAAACCTTTTCTTCAGCTTCCCAGTTGGATTTGGCGCCATAGGGTAACATTGCTCCCGGGGCTTCTATTTCATAGAGTTTGCCATTTCTAATCTTGTAGATATGCAGTGCTGCAAGGTTAAATTGACCCCACTGGGTTTTGTTGTCAGTACCAGGCGCGGCATCCTTGGGCAGCCGTTTGGTACCGTCATGACGGAACATTGAAAAACCGACTGATATCCCTTTCTGAACGTCGGCCACCACCATATGTGGTTTAATTTCAGTGATATACGCGAATACGCCGGCGCTGAGCTGTCCTGCACAGTCCATGGGAATATTACCAAATCCTCCTACGGGCATAGCTCTTTCGACTCCCTCCGGTGGTTTAGGCGGAGTGCCGCCTGCTGTTGGAATCCCGTTCTCGCGACGTTCACACTCCTTTGCAAATGGGGCGCGGGTTCCGTCTTCCGAGGTGAGTGCATCGTAGTAGGAGAGTCCGATTTTAATCAAATCTTCCCGTGTCATCCGTTCTGCCTCGGGAATATCTTCCGCAAACCCGGGCCGGACCTTTTTAAGCGTAGGCATTTCGCTGAAAGACTGACCGCCCATTGCTCCGCCTCGAATCACCAGGTGCTCGGCTTCAATGATCTTGCCGCCTTCAAGTTTGATGCGTGCTCCCAGCATGATATCTTTATCTTTCTCCTTCATGACCACAAGGCATACTGCTGCCTGAAGCTCAGGATCGGCAGCATAAATCTGAAACTCTGTCGGGCCTCCGGTTGCGTTTTCCCAGAGTCCTTTTCCGACCTCCAGTAAATCTATACCCTTATCAGAGTTCTCGGTAAATTTGACCTTTTCGGCAAAGGGTAAATCCCCGGGATTATTATTTGCCAGTGCCCCGATATATTTTTGCATGAGATCAACCAGACCTTGCCGGTCGTATTTCGTAGCAGATGTCGTACAACCAGCCGTCCACAGCATGGTAAGTGAAACAACTAACGAAAAAGCAATTATCAATCGATGTAATTTCATTCCAGCCCTCCCTTTCTGATAAGTCAAAAGTAAGATTAATAAGAATTCTTTTTAAAGTGAAGAGGTATGCAGTATATGGGGTCCCGTGTAGCGTGTCAAAGAAAAAACATCTTTGAATAAGGTATCCTGCAGAGACGGGTTTAAAATTCGTCTCTACGATGGACACATCGGGTACCCCATTCGCTTCAATTGATATCCCGGAGTATACTGTTTTATCTACAATTCCGGCCGGTAATAAAAATCATTTAAATTAGTCCTGCATTCTGCTATAAAGAGGCTCAGACAATTCACATTCCGAGGACGGTACCTATAAAAAGGAGGTTTTCAGCATGGCTGATCTAGCAGGAGTAAACGGACAAAGAAAAGAATTTAAGGTTGTCGGGAAACCGAACCTGCCCGGCAAGCTATCCTATTCATTGGCAACAGGTATGGCAAAGTTCGGTGCTGACTATGTTTTTCCGGAAATGCTTCATGCCAAGTTCCTGAGGAGCCCTTATGCTAATGCAGAGGTGAAGAGCGTTGATGTTGAAGCCGCAAAAAAGATTCCGGGCGTTGTAGATGTTGTCACATGGGAAGATCCCGACCTGATGAGTTTCGGAGCCAGCGGAGGAATGATGGGCAGCCCTTCCGGGTCTTATGTAGATAAAGTAGCTGATATGGAAGACGATGAAGTGGCGGTGATTGTTGTGGCGGAAACCGAAGAACTGTGTGACCAGGCATTGAAAGCACTCAATCCGCAGTGGGAGGTTCGTCCTCACATTGTTGATATACTCGAAGGAAGAAAGCCGGACGCCCCTCTTATCCGGCCCAACAAGGGAAGCCAGGACGGCTTTTCCATGGGAGGCGATAACCAGAATCCTCCTCACAGAGGCAATGTCAACTTTTTCAACAATAACCGGGGTGATATCGAAGCAGGTTTCAGGGAGGCTGATCATATCGTCGAATACGACTTCAACATGCCCGCATTCTCCGGCCATATCCCCAACCCGTATGCCTCGGCTGCCTACTGGTATGACGATCCGCGGCATGATCCGGAACGGCAGAGCCTTCACATAGAAGGAGCAGTATGGACTGCCAGCCAGGGGAAAGATTCAGTTGGCGCCATGTACGGGCTTCCTCCCGAAAAGGTGAGACAGGAAGGCTATTTCCAGGGCGGCAAGTATTGTGACTGGGGATTCCGGAAAGTACAGCAGATCACACCGCTGCTCTCAAAAAGAGTCGGAAGACCGGTCCGGATGATATTGGACAGAAAAGAGATGTACGACTTTAATATGAACCAGCGTTTTTCCCGCCTGAAGGTCGGCTTTAAAAAGAACGGCCTGATCACGGCAATCGACGATTTCTCCATTGCCGATGCCGGGGTTCCTCCTGTTTCTACTCTCGGCACAAGCGGCGACCAGGGTTACGGCCCTTATTTCACAACAAGGTGTCTGAATATCAAGCAGTCCATGGAAGTCGTGAACAGCAACAGGGGCAAGATGTACACCAGCGGACAGCACTGTCCTTTCAACTGGGATTCGCTGACCATGGCTATACACCTGATTGCAGAGAAACTGGGAAAGGACCCAATTGAGATTGCCACTCTTAATCTCCATGGCCCAACGGACTATACGGATCCCGATCCGGTGCCCAGTTACGAGGCCTGCGTGAAAGAAGGAAAGAAACTGATGAACTGGAAATGGCACGCCACCGGTAAGAAAAAACTTCCGGACGGAAGAGTGCACGGAGCCAGCTTTCGTTATCAGATGTGCCCCCGGCACTCCTTTTCGAGCTACCACTCCAAACTGGAGCTCAGGAACGGTAAAGTGCGCATGGGAACCCAGGGCTGCTGTACCGGTATCTATGCTGTTGAAGGAAACGCAATGGTCGTTGCCGAAGAACTCGGGCTGAATTACGAAGATGTCTATATTGATTTTAACTACAATGAGCCTTTTGCCCCGGTTGGCGGCGGCAGTGACGGGACCACGGCCTCTGCCTGGGTTACAAAAGAATGTGCCAACATCCTGAAAAAGCGGATACTGGAAGCCGCCATCGAGAACGCAAACAATCCTCCGGCCCCGGGCGGATTCGGTTTCGGTCCACCTGTAAAACAGGAACCCAGCCCGCTTAAGGGTTATACCCCGGATGATCTGGATATGGCAGACGGGAATGTATACGTAAAATCGGATCCCGGTAAAGCAGTGCCTCTCGCCCGGGCCGTGGGAAATGCTCATCTGTTTGCAACCTACCAGGGTAAGCCCCCCACAGCTCTCTGGGCTACCGGTATGGGAAGATATCTCGATACCATGAACATCGCCATGTGCGAGGTGGCAGTGGATACAGAAACCGGCGAGGTGGAAATACTGCGGTTTGGAGTGGTTGCAGATCCCGGTAAGGTAATCCGGCTTACTTCACTCGAAAGCCAGATTGAGCAGGTGATGAATTTCAGTGCAGGGTGCCAGTTATATGAAGATTTTTTCTATGATGATAAGACCGGGGTAAAACTGAATGCAAATATGTTTGAGTATAAAAAGGTTACCATGCTTGACATGCCCCATGTAGATAAGAAATTTCTTGAAACACAGGCAGGCAATGCAGCCTACGGATCAAACGGCATCAGCCATTCACTTGCCAATACGCATCTTGTTATCTGCGCTATCCATAACGCACTCGGCAAATGGGTTGATCCTCCGGCCACACCGGACAAGGTCCTACAGGCCCTGGGAAAGGCATAGGGGAAAGGAAAGGTATGCAGTCTATCTTTCATAGCCATGGGCGACGGTGGATACAACGTATACCTTTTCCTTATTTATAAGAATTTAATGTTTCATTAGAACTGTCCTGCCTGCGAATAGGATATCCTTCATGTGTCTCAAATAGCATGACGAGCGTTTAGATATATCAATTATCTGATTTAAATATTCTTCCTCCAGTTCCTTTATTCAGGCCAGTTAAGTTTATCATCAGAATAAAGCCCGCATTCCCGGAATAGTTTTCTGTAAAAATCAGGCCTTGAAAAATCAGACCTGAATTCAAGAAAAGCACCGTGTTTATGTCCCCTCTTCATATCATCAAAGGATTTTAACTGGGAAGCGAGCTGTGTTATTTTTTGAGCCGGAAAGGAATAGATAATTTCTTCATCTCTGGCAAAGGCCCTGCCTGCTTCGCCCGGATCAGGAAGTGTTATACAACTTTCTCCGTTAAGTGCGGGTACTACCGACAGTGCACAGGAGGCTACGGGATATATGGGTGAGTTTACAGTACCTTCGCCAATAAAGCTCAGGACATGAAGCATATGCCGCAACTGCGCGGCATCAGAGTATATCATGATTATATCAGGTTCAAAGGTGCATGTCTTCAGCGGAGCAGATACCAGTCCGATATATTTCCCATATTCGATCATGGGGATAATCTTTAAATCGTTCTCTAATTCAGGAAATTTATCTCCTGTTTCAGGTTTAATAAAACCATAGGCAAACAGCGGCCCCCAGCACCAGTTATCTTCTTTAAGCATTGCCACTGTCCTGTCCTGATACCGCGAAACAGAAAAGGCCTGGCATTGCGCCCAGTGATACCCCCTGTCTCTTTTTGGCCTTACCGCGTCCCCGGGAATTTCATCTTCTGTTTTCACCATTTTTATTGCGAGAGGAGAAGTTTTAAGAGCAAGTGAAGATTCGAGAAAAGTCCCGTATTCATTATATTCGCTGACACTGATCATACCTGTTACCTCCATCCGGTTATTTTATAGATTTTCTCTTTTGAAAAACAATAATTATTAAACACCTCTTCTGCCGCTATCTGAACGCTCTCTCCTTTTAAACGGGCAATAGTCTCGATTGCAATCCTGCTATTGGCAGGTTCGTTACGCTCTCCGGCTTCGGGTCCCGGCGCCGGGCTGTCGGATTCCACCATCAGGCAGGAGATAGGCAGGTTTTTAACAAGTTTCTGTTTCTGTCGAGAACGCACCACCGACGGCGGAATCGAAAAGAAAAATCCGGCTTCCACCGCTGGAACAGCCGTGCCGAACTTTCCGTCAAAAGCATGAAGCTGAACCCTTTTTGCTCCTTTTAAAATCAGTATGTCTATCACATGCCGCCCCGCGGATCGGGAATGCACGTTCAGGGACAGGTCAAGTTCAATGGAAAGATCTACAAACATAGAAAAGATTTTTTCCTGCAATTCGCGGTCTTTAGCTTCTTTAGCCACCCAGAAATCCAGTCCGATTTCGCCGATGGCCCACAGCCGGACGTGGTTCTCCCGAATCAAGAGTATCTGAGGCGTCCATATGCTGCTGTTGATTATTTAATAATCTTTTCATGCAAGAGATATATTCCTCTATTATTTTTTTACCTGTTCTTTAACATAATAACCTCGAAAAATATATGTTACATCATGTGCACTATACTTTCCCGCAGCACTTTTTGTACTTCATCCCGCTTCCACAGGGGCAAGGCTCATTGCGCCCGATTTTTTTATCGACTTTCACAGGTTCGGGAGTATTCAATAATATCTCCAGATCGGTAATATCCTCCGGTCTGGATTTATCCTGTTCAATCGAATACTCCCATCCGTGTTCCTCAAATATTGCGGTGACTTCTTTCATTCGTTTTTTTGTTTTTATATGAACAACAGCCGGATTCTTTTTTGTCCCCAGCTTTGCCTCTTTTTTACCATCAAATATTTTTTCCATTTTATCACCATTTTATTGATTATTATGGTTTAAATCCGCCTTCCTTTTTGAGTGCAACTGAAAGCAGTTTGCCTCCCTGAGAAGGAAGGATGCCTTGCGATGTTATTTGATGCAAGACGTTCCTTGATAATCATGCCATCCCTGACTGCCGGAACATCATAGGCACTTGGGACCATAAAGGTTAAATCCATGGGAAACAGTTATTTTTGAGATCTGTTTTTCAGCTGACATAACATGCGACACCAGTAAGATACCCAGGATAAAAAAAGACATTGATACTTTGACAATTCTCATTTTTTTCTCCGGTTATTGGCAACTGCTCATTGTTTATTTCTAATTGTTAACAGGTAACTGATCATTTTTTTTCAAAGAATATTCTGATTTGCAAAAAACGTTTTTATATTGAATTCACTTGAGGTAAGACATATACAGTGAATATTAGACTGCATAATAACTCTTTTGAAATAACATATTGAAACAAATATTCAACAAAAAAGAATAACGCTATTTCTCAAGTCATAAAGGAGGATGTGCCCATGTCCCATGTTTCGTGTCAAAGATTTTTCTGCTGTAGAAGGATGTTCCTGGTATCTGCGATTTTTTTACTGGCAACAGCAGGCCTGCTAAACTGCAACTCTAACGGTACTGCCCCTGATTCGGAATCAGGCACAGGGCATCTACAGTCTCTTGTTGCCGGGCTTGAAACCATGGTCGAACGGGCTGAAGCCATAAGGGCTGTAAAACGAGTGCAGTGTGCCTACGGCCAGTACGCGGAATTCGGTCTGTGGGATGATCTTGCTGATCTTTTTGCCTCGGACGGTATCGGGCATTATCCGGTCGGAGATCTCAAAAAAGAAGAGATTCGGAAACTCTTCATTAATGATATCGGCGGAGGCAAGCTGGGTTTACCGGAGGGATTGCTGTATCCTCATATCATGCTTCAGCCGGTAGTAACACTTGCTACGGATGGAAAGTCGGCTAAAGGACGATGGCGTGTCTTTACCATGCTGGGATTCCATGGAAAAAACGCAAACTGGGCCGGCGGTGTATATGAGAATGAGTATACTAAAGAAAATGGAGTATGGAAGATCAAGGACCTGCGTTTCTACCTCCAGTACAGCGGTCCTTATGAGCAGTCTGGCTGGACAATAGACAAGAGGGATATCCCGATACACTATACCCCGGACCTCGCGGGTGCTCCGGTTCCCCCGGATGCAAATCCTGCTGAGCCGGTAGCCCTGACGGATGAAAAAACCCTGATACACAGATTGAGAGACCTTAAGAGGCGAGCGCAGCGGCTCAATGACCAGCAGGAGGTGGAAAACCTTCAGCATATTTACGGCTACTATGTAGACCGAAGGATGTGGGATGACGTTGCCGACCTTTTCTCGGAGAACGGGACCATGGAACCGGGTCTTCGGGGAGTCTATAGGGGCAGGAAAAGCATCCGGCACGCCCAGGAACAGTTCGGCCCACAGGGGCTGCATGAAGGAGAGCTCAATGATCATCTCCAGGTTCAGACACTTGTGGATATCTCTCCCGACGGACTGACCGCGAGGGCGCGGGGCAGTGAATTGATTATGTCCGGTAAATACGGCGAATCCGGCGAATGGGGGCTTGGTGTGTTCGAGAACGAATATGTGAAGCAGGACGGTACCTGGCGCATCAAGTCCATGCGTATATTCCCGGAAATGCGCGCGGACTATGACAAAGGCTGGGCAAAAGGTGCCAAACCGGCCCCGGGATTGGACAAGGAATTTCCTCCGGACAGGCCATCTACAGCAACATACGAGATCTATCCAAAATTTTATATACCAGGTTTCCATTACAACAATCCGGTTACAGGGCTTCCACCGCGGTATCCCGAAGGGATAACGATTGCAGGCCGGTTTACCGATTTAAAAGCTGCAGTGTCTTCAGGAGACGGTCCTGATAATAATGAGGCAACTGTAACTGACATGGAAAAAATGGCTGACGAAGTTGAACGACTTGTCAGAAGGTCAATCGGCTATGACGCCTGCGAAAATCTTACAACCGCATACGGATACTATATTGATGATTTTTTATGGGATGATTTCTCAGACCTGTTTACAATAAACGGATGGAGGGAAGCGCTGACATCAGGGTGCGCCTGTTCCAGCTTTCAGGCCCGGACGGGGCAGACGGTTTCTGGATGGCGGGAATATTAGAGAAAAAGGCAATGATAGAGAATGATATCTGGAAACTTACGGCGATGGATCTCGATTATACCTGGACTGCCGACTATAAAGGCGGCTGGGCAAAAGGTCCCATGTCTCTCAAGCTTTCAGCAGGCGAAATAATGGAAACATTTCCACCTGACAGGCCGATGCGGGGTCCTTCGGAAGCGCCCTTCCCTAAAATAGCCGAAATGCCCTTTCACTATGTCAATCCGGTGAGTGGAAGAAGGCCTCCCCTGCTGTTGGAATAAAATTTCTTTAACAGTTTTAAAAAAACATGCTGAAGGATTTCTGACCTATTTTCCGGCAGGATCCGGTATCTGAGGTTAGTAATTTACAGGATTATCCTGCCGCTGCCATACTATTATCAGCCGTCTCCTCAGTGATACTGCCGTCAAAAAGATGGATCCTGCGATCCGCGAACTCCGCGTAGCGCGGATCATGTGTCACCATGCAAATAGTCGCGCCCTGGTTGTGCAGATCCTTTAATAGTTTCATAACGGCTTCCCCGTTTTTTGAATCAAGGTTGCCTGTAGGTTCATCTGCCAGAAGAATAAACGGATTACCGGCCAACGCCCTTGCAACCGCCACCCTCTGCTGCTGACCGCCGGAAAGCTGACCGGGGAAGTGTTTTGCACGATGAACCATATCCACCCTATCGAGTGCTTCCATTACCCGCGTTTTACGTTCATGCTTTCCCATGCCCCTGTATGTAAGAGGCAGCTCGACATTCTCGAACACACTAAGATCTCCGATAAGGTTAAAGCTCTGAAAGATAAACCCGATCTCACGGTTACGTATTCGCGCCTTTTCTGTATGATCGAGATTTTCTACAGGCCTTCCATTGAGAATATAGGACCCGGTTGTAGGGGCATCCAGCAAACCCAGGATAGAGAGGAGCGTTGATTTACCGCAACCTGATGGGCCTTCAATGGAGATGTATTCTCCCGGTTCAATATTGAGCGTTACATCTGATAAAGCATGAGTTTCAACTTCTTCGGCATAAAAAACCTTTGTCATATTGTCGAGATGAATCAGGGATCCGTTCATTTTATTCATTTTATTTCTCCTATTTCAATTGTATGTTGTCAAAGCCGTCCTGCGCAGTCATATCCGATAAAATCACTTCATCACCGGCATTCAGGCCCTCTCTAATCTCAATTGTATTTACAGAACTGATGCCCAGAGTAACTACTACACGCTCGGCCTTCTTTCTGTCTTTATCCAGCCTGAAAAGCCCTATTCTATTGTTCCCCTGGCCATTTACCGGGCGACCCACATAGAGGACGTCTTCCAGCCTGTCCAGGATAATAGTCCCATATACACTTAAATCCGGTCTAGCCCCTCTGGGTAGTTCCGCTTCCAGCCTTACATCAACGGTTACCGTACCGTCTGTTACTGTAGGATCGATCCGCGATACTTTACCGGGTATTATACTGTTGCGGGTATCAACAGACACTTCCTGCCCTGTCTGGATATCCCTGGCCTGTGTTTCCGGGATATCCAACTCCGCTTTTAGCCTGCTGGAGTTGACCACCCGAGCCAGACTCGTTCCGGGTGTCACCTGCTGCCCAACCTCAACAGAAAGGAGTTGCAGTACCCCCTTAACACCGGCACAGACCTTTAATTGTTTCAACTGGCTCTTCCTTAATTCATAAACCGCATGAAGCTGATCGATCCTGGTCTGCTGGACAGCAAGCTGTGCCTTAATGGATTTCTTTCCGGATTCAAAACGTTTTTTTTCAATTTTCAGCCTGTTTTCAAGTTGTTCTGTAGTCACTTTCCTCAGTTTTACTTCAAGCTCTGCTGCAAGCCCGTCTTTGGCAAGCTCTGAATCTGCCTCATACTGAAGAAGTGCCTGTTTATATTCAGACTCAATCCTTGCTATTTCCGCCTCCTGAGTCAGTTGCCGGTTTTCAAGAGTTATTTTCAAATCTTTTAGATTGGTTTGCGCAGCCTTCCAGTCCCACTCCGCGTTCAGGGTTTCCTGCTCAAGCTGGGAATTACTCAATTCTATTAAAACTGTATTAGGTAAGACCCGGGCTCCGGGCTCAAAAAATATTCTCTCAATACGTCCATTGGTTGAGGCCGTGATCCATCGGATTTCTTCGGGAACGAGTCTACCAGATCCTCTTACCTGGCAAAGCATGGGACCGCGTTTTACAGTACCAGTCCAGATCTTATCCAGATCCACCGATGGCGCAGCGGATTCCAGCCTTGACACATATATCCCTGTACCGGAGAGTATTGAAACGGCAATCACTCCATACAGAATTCGCCGGATCAATCGCAGGCGGATATTTGATTTTCTGGGAATATCAACCATATTTTTTCCTTACTCAGGATGTAGGTTGGGTTAAGCGAAGCAACCCAACAAAAGCCAAAAAATATAATAAACCGCTAATGAACGCGAATATACGCGAATTAAAACAAAAGCCAAAAAAATGTTTCACACTAAGCACACGAAGGACACTAAGAAAAACAAAAGCTTTTTTATTTTTTTAATCATAAAATAAAGTTACATTTTACCTTTTTTCAAAACCAAACAACTGGATACCGCGATCAGGTCGCGGTATGACAATAAATGTATGAAAATTGTCATTCCGCGGCCTCGACTGCGGAATCCATAGTATTTAATCAAATTTCGTAAAAAGCTAAAAACATACAAAACAAAAAGCTTTCCTCTGCGTTCTTTGCGGCTCTTTGTCGCGGCATAGCTTCAGCGAAGACGGTTGTGAGATACATGTTTTTACTCCGTCCTAAGTGC
>JASFHE010000040.1:0-18712 GCA_050123415.1 Desulfobacteraceae bacterium
TGCAGAAGAATTCGCTGAAGGTATTCGTCCTTACCGGGAAACGGTAAATATCAACGGTGATCTCATGAAAAACCTTGCCGAATCATATTTCATGAACAGGATCTGTTCGGGCTGGTTCAGGCCGGGTACAGAGCGCCTGAATTTTCTTATAAAACTTGCCGGAGACTATAATGTAGACGGTTTAATCTGGTATCAATTGATGTTCAGGGAGTCATATAAGGTAGAGTCATATTTTTTTCCTGATATGCTTAAAAAAGAAGCCGGCATTCCAATGTTTGTAGTGGAATCCGAATACGATGCTATGGAAACAGGCCCCATGAAGACACGCATTGAAACCTTTATTGAAACAATAAAGAGGTAAGTTATGAAAGGTTATTATGATGATCTTTTCAAGCTTTGCGGATTTGAAGATGAAGAAATAAATATTGAACGGCAAAGAATAGAAGCAACGCTTGAAAAGCTTGAATTGGGTACTGAAGATATGGAAAGGGCTGATTCATGGGTAAGACAGCATCATGACATATCACTTGAGGGTGTCAGGAAGTTACTGGGAGCCTGGCTGAAAGAGCTTATTGACCTGGTACTTGCCAGGGAAGATGGTAAAAAAATAGTTTACTTCGGATTTCCTGCAATACTTGGTCCCGGCCTGATGCTGAGTGCGTCATCAGAAGATGTGTTCGTAAGTGCACCTGACATGGTGCTTGATCATACAATGGGTCAGATATTCAATAAACTTACGCCGATACTTGAAGCAGGCGAAGCCAACGGTCTTCCACCGGGACATGCCATGTGTTCACTATGGCAGGCCAAGGTAGGAGGGGTAACAAAAGGAATGATCCCTGTACCTGATTTTGCCCTGGCCTCAAGCTACTATTGTGACATGGGCTCCAAGGCTGATGATCTGGTAACAGCGCTTTTCGGAACGCCCATAGCATACATTGACGGTATTATGGATTCAAAGTGGGGAGAATTTCCGGATTTTTTACCGGAACGGGTTCAATACCTGGGAGCACAGATAAACCAGGCATTAGAGATGGCCGAGGATGTTCTGGATATAAAGATTGCTCCCGATGCATGGGAAAAATCCAGTGAAAACAGCAAACCATTTCGGGATAATCTTTTAAGGCTTGTGGAATTAATGAAGGCCGATCCTGTTCCTGTCAGTATTGTGGAGCTTGAGTTGCTTGAAGCGCTTTCCGGATCATCAACAGGCCGGGGCATTCGGGAAGGTATAAAGGCTATGGATATACTGGTAAAAGAGCTTGAGAAGCGGGTCAGGGCAGGTGAAGGGGTAACCGAAAAAGGGGCACCCAGGGTTATGGTTCGTCTCGGTCATACTTCGGATCCAAGGGTTACGCGTGTAATAGAAGATGCAGGGCTGGCTGTTCCCCTTACATTTATACTGGGAAGTTTTGGCGGAGTAAGGGTGGAACCGAAGGGAATATACAATACACCGGGTGAGATAATTGCCAACTATGAAATGACAGGGGGGTATTATCACGGAACGGATGCCCAGATTCAGTTTTACGAGAAGGCTGCCAGAATTATGAATCTGGACGGTTTTATAGCTCAATATCTTTATAATTGCAGGCCGGTTGCAACAATATCCCATGCTCAGAAAAAATATCTTGAAGAGAAGACAGGTCTGCCGGTACTATCTCTTGAAATAGATAATTTTGACAGCAGGACCCATAGTGCTGATTCACTCAGAACCAGGGTCGAAACATTTGCTGAGATGCTGAAAGCAAAAAAACGAAGATAGATTTTATTGAAACCTGAGGAAATAAAAAATATGCTGGTTGCAGGAATAGATATCGGAGCTGCCACTGCCAAGGCTGTTATTTTGAAAGATGGCAGTATATCAGGCTATGCGATCAGGCCTGTTGGTCATGATGTTAAAATTGCAGCAAATAAAGTAAGCGCTGGAGCATTAAAAAATGCCGGACTTTCAATGTCAATGGACGACCTTGATTACATAGTTTCAACAGGCTATGCAAGGGACTCTATCGGATTTGCAGATAAATCAGCAACAGAGATCATATGTCACGCAAAAGGCGCCCATTTTATGATACCCTCAACCAGATTTATCATTGATATGGGCGGCCAGGACTCAAAGGCAATAGAGGTTGATCCTGAAGGTAATGTTATAGATTTTACTATGAATGATAAATGTGCGGCAGGAACAGGAAGATTCCTTGAGGTCATGGCTCATATTCTTCAGGTTGAATCCATATCCGAAATGGGCCCGCTGGCTCTCCAAAGTAAGGAGCCGTGCTGCATAAGCAGTACCTGCACGGTATTTGCCGAAACGGAAATTGTCGTACTTCGTGCCGGGGGTAAAGAACGAAAGGATCTTATAGCAGGAGTACACAAGGCTGCTGCATCAAGAGTATTTGCAATGGCTTCAGGACTTGGATGCGAACAGGATGCTGTTTTTACAGGCGGTGTCGCAAAAAATTCAGGCGTAAAAAAATACCTGGAAGAGGAGTTCGGGAAAAAGTTTCTTGTTCCTCCCGAACCACAGATAATAGGCGCCCTCGGGGCCGCACTGATAGCACAGACACATGCTGGAAAATAAATAATAACTCAATTATTGGAATGCAAATGCTATTCCGTAAAAGAAAATAAAAATATTCCTACCTCTGCTGGTTTTAGAGATGTTGAGGTTACAGAAACAGCAGCGGAAAGGACTTTGATAACGGAGGGTGAAAATATGAATAGATCAGTATTTACGTTTATTTTTCTGTTTTTAAGTATTGTCCTGTCATCCGGGCACGTATATGGCAAAAGCAGCGGTCTTTACTTGATGGGGCTCGGGCCTGGTGATCCCGACCTCGCCACGGTCAAGGCTGTAAGGTTACTGCAGGAAGCCGATGTTGTTTATACCTTCGGAGGCGATATCTGTGAAAGGTTCGCAGAATACCTTAAGGATAAGGACGTACGAAAGCTAAAATTTGAATTCTTTACAAGATGCAGTATGAGAGGAAAAAACGCTAAGACAGAGAAAGATAAGGCTTCGGCAATTGTTAAGGAACGAAACGCATTGTTTGGCAGTGTGAGAAAGGATGTAGCGGATGGCAAGCTTGTGGTGTTTATAGACAGCGGTGATCCGCTTATTTACGGGCCCTGGGTATGGATGCTTAAGGAATTTGAGGATATCAATCCGGTTGTGGTTCCGGGTATCAGCTCATTTAATTCCGGTCTTGCTGCTCTTAAAAGTGACGGGACATGGGCTCCCGGGACGCATTCCATAATCCTTACTACAGACAGGCCCGGCAGTACTGATAATCTTGAAGCCCTTTCTGCGCTCAAATGCAGTATGGTCATATTTACCCACAAGACCGTCTTCAAGGATATTATCAGCAAGCTGAAGACCGGATACAATCTTAAAACTCCGGTGGCGATCGTAATATATGCCGGATGGGAGAAAAAGGAAAAAATAATCAGGGGAACACTCGATACCATTGAAGCTATGGTGAATCCCGATGAACTCCCACTTGAACATATTATGTATGTGGGAGATTTTTTGACTTACGATCTCAGAAAAAAGGAAAAATAACATTTTGATTAAAGCACTTTCAATTCCTGTTATTATTCTTCTTTCTCCGGCAACCTGTTGCCTTGTAAACCCGGACAGTGAGAAGATAGTGGAAAAGGCCTTTAAAGAGGTCAAGGAGTTATCGGTGAGTTTGCGTGAAAAGTATAATATATAAAACTTAAGGAGGAATATTATGAGTTCTACAAAATCTACATCAAAAGGATTTACACGGAGGACCTTTTTGGCAGGCGCCGCGGTTGCTGCTGTAGCAGGGACGACTGGTTTAAAAAACATTGCCGGTGCTGCAAATGCAAAAGAAGAAACAATGACCCCTGTGGAGACTGTGAACAAGTATGGGGAAGATCTGTTGAACATGCTTGTACTCAGGACATACCCCATTGCAATTAAAATGCTCAAGGATGAGAGTGAGATACCCAAAGGTGCGCTCAGGCCTAAAAAGGACCTCGGAGAACACTACTCAGCCTGCCAGGCATTTGGAATTGTCAGACGCAGAGGGACTTCTCTTGCAATGTTCATTGAAGACCACTGGTGCTTTGAGCCCATCATCGGATATGGCCTGGTTGAGACTCCGGAGGATTTTCTGGAAGGCTCAGGCAGTGACTTCTTTATCCAGGATAAAAAAGCCGCAAAGGAGCGCAACAACTCCATACCCATTATGCCCTATGGTAAATATAAGGGAATGGTTCTTGCTCCGTTACATAAAGCCAACTTCGTTCCTGATTTGACGGTAATTTACTGCAATGCTACACAATTGCGCCATATGCTGTTTTCCATGATGCTGAAGAACGGTTACCGAGTTTCATCCACAATAGACCCACTCTGGTCCTGTGTTTACTCGGTTGTTCCCTCCCTGTTAACAGGCGAATGCAAGGTGACAGTGCCGGATCCAGGAGAGTTTGAAAGGGGTGGAGTCGGAGATGATGAAATGATGCTCTCGGTCCCGAAAGAAAGGATGGAAGAGATGATGAGCGGGGTATACCATTACGACAAGATGGGTATGGGGTACCGCAGCTTTGGCCGCGAAATAAAAGGCGATTTTAAACAGCCTCCTTTCTATAAAGAATATTTTAAAAAGTGGGGGCTGGATACCCAGGACTAATATTAAAACTGAGGTGATTTTATTCCTTGAGCAGATCGGAGTTAATCCATCTTCTTATTCTTCTCCTGATTTGTAATATGTGTCAATTGTCTTAAACCTCCTGTCAGGATAATAGAGATATGTTCATCTCTTTTCCTGGCAGGAGGTTTTTTAGCTTTACCTTTATTTTCCGGAAAAAAATCCATACTATATGCATAATTCAAATATTCATCCTGCGGAGATGCTTAATGATGAAACTTAAAAATAATTACTTCGAAATTTTTCTATACATATTACTTTTTTTAATTCCTTTCTCCAGTATTGAGGCCCGGGATGTTATTCATGGATTCCGCACTATTTTTCCTATCCCCCTTGCCCAGGCAGCGACCTAGGACCCGGAACTTTCACGGGCAGACGCTGGTATTGCTGCAGAAGGCTGCGGCTGCCGGTTTCCACTGGACCTTTGCACCGATGATGGAACTGAAGGATTTTAAAAAAATCAGACTAAAGCAGGGTGAGATACAAAAGGTGTTGTTCAGGCTGGACACGCATGAACTGGGATTCCATAATCAGGAAATGCGGTACGTTGTTGAACCGGGCCGGTTTGATGTCCGGGTGGGAGGCAGTTCCCAAGCCAGCCTGATGGAATCTTTTGAACTGGTAGAGTAAATAATGCCCTTTATTATAAGGATCGATAAACTTTTATTTACTTCATGGACATTAAGTAATATCCTTATTTTAAATAATTTTATATTTTTAACTAAATTAGCGAACATTTTATTGTATCTGTTGTCTAACTATCGAACAGGTCTAAAGGAAAACCTTAAAATGCGGAATACTATTATTGCATTAATATTAATTTTTTTAGGACTTCCGGGCTGGGCCACAGGAGCGGGAAAAAATACGGATGCCGATAGTCTCCTGCGAAAGGAGATTGAAAACCTGAAGAATGCGGATGTTGCCTGGCGTAATAATGATTCTGAATTTCGGGAGATGCGTAAACAGGGAGAAGCCTCGGAAACCGAGGTTCGTGAATTTGCCGAGTTTGTAGCAGAACTGAAACGAAAAGTGATCGAGGGTTGCGAAGCTGTGCGCCAGCTTGGAGGCGATGCCCGTGAACATGGAGTCGATTGTGTGGAGATACTGGAGGGAAATACTGCGGAAGGAGGAATGGCTTCCTCTGAAATAAATGAGTTATCAGTTCCTGTAGACGAATCGGAATTATATAAGGAAAAATTAAAAAAGCTCGAAAACGATTTTGACGATATGATTTTACAGGCACAGGATGAATTGCAGAAGAAAAAATATGATGTGGCCAGCAACAGCTCCTCCGGTTCAGGAAACAAAGCCGGCGGACAGAATAGCGGAAACTCACAAACGCCTGGAAGCAGTGGGAAGAACAAAGGAGAGTCTAAAAAAAACGGAGGCACGGGCAGCAGCGCCGGGGGTAGCGCCGGGTCTCCCGGCAGCGAATCCATGGGGGCAGATGGGGGAGAACAAGGAGCCGGTGTCGGTGACCATAAGCCGGGCCAGGCGGAAACCTTTGAACATCACGAAAAGGGTGACAGCCGTGATGATGATGTGGTTGCCAGACAACTTCGTGAAGCCGCGGAAAAGGAAACGGATACTGTTTTAAAGGAGCAGTTATGGAAAGAGTACGAGAAATACAAAAAATCCAAATCACAATAGGACTTTCGGAAATACTGGCCTTTGGCATACTGTTTTTATCGGCAATATTCCTGAATAGTTGCACAACCTATCAAAAAGTAAAGCCTGATTCATTTGTGGTGCCCTTAAGTACCGCGGAAGCAGAAGTCGCGGAAGATGAGCTGCTTGATGTTCGTATAAAGGTCTTTAACCCGGGTAAATTACCCTCTTCCAAAAACGAGTCCCTCGGGCTTTCGGAAAAGATCCGGGAAGCGGAAGCCCTCTTTATTCCCGTTCAGCTTAAGAAGACTATCCAGAAAACAGGTTGCTGGGGAGCTGTTCGCGTTGGGCCGGAGGAATCTTCCGGAGATGAAGTAATAGTATCAGGAACAATTTTAGAATCCAACGGCGAAGAGCTCAGGCTTAAAGTAGATGTTCATGATGCCACAGGGAAACAATGGTTTAAAAGGGAGTATAAATGTGTTGTTTCCGATACCGGATATGAAAAAACAATGGAAAATGACAGTGAGGCCTTTCAGAATATTTACAATCGCATATCAAACGATCTTCTTGAATATAGAAAAACAATGACTGCGGAACAGGCCCTTGAAATTCGCCGCATCGCCGAAATGAAATTTGCTCAGGAATTGGCGCCGGACGCCTTTTCAGGGTACCTGAAAGAGGGTAAAAGAAATAAAATAATGGTTATAGACCGCCTGCCTTCGGAAGATGATCAAATGTTATCAAGGGTTCGCCGTTTGCGCGAGCGGGACTATATGCTCATAGATACACTCGATACTCATTATGAAAACCTCCATCACGAAATGAACGAGGCATATACCAACTGGCGAAAAACACGTCTGAATGAAATTAATCTTATCCGTGAAGTGGATTCCAGTAAGAACAAGCAACGGGCAAAGGGAGTACTAATGATACTTGCCGGTGCAATCGCCGGAGCTGTAATGGATAATAATAACGCCAGTAATACTGCTACAGCTGTCGTTGTTGGGGCTGCTGCAGCATCGGGTATCTCCGCTATTGCAAGGGCTGAACAAATTGCCCAGGAATCACAGGTAAACAAGGCGGCCCTTGAGGAGTTGGGCATTTCTTTTGAGGCCGAAGTAGAGCCTTTTGTTGTTGACCTTGAGGGCGAAACAGTTGAATTAACCGGGTCCGCCGGAGAGATTATGGGAAAATGGCGGCAGGCACTCGCAAAGCTTTACCGGATTGAAACAGGCTATAATGAAAATAATACCCCTGATTCGGTCAATTAAATCCTAAAACAACCTTTAGAGTAAAAGTATATTTAAAAGACCTATCATGACTGACAAATCCAATTTACAGCCCCCGTCACGGCCGCGGTCCTTTACCGGAGATGCCGATCCGCGTAATAAAACATCTGTTATTACCGGGATTGTTATCCTTGTGGCTGCCGCACTTGTTGTTATCTTCATTCTTCCGGGTAAATTTGGCATAAAAGAAAATCAGAATGGAACAACCGGTGAACAGTCAGTGGAGCAGGCCGGGACAGCCCGGACACCATCCCCTGAGAGTAGTATACTGACTGAAACCGAAAAGGAGATAAAGGTAAGTGAAGCAAAGGGCTTGCTGAAAAAGACACTTAAATTACTGGTGGATCTTGAGAGCCAGGGGGTTAAAACATGGGGCGCCTATAAAATGGTAACCAGTTATGAAGAAGCCATGAACTCCCTGACAAAGGCCAATTCCTTCCTGGACAACCGGCAGTTTGATGATGCGATAAAGTTATATAATCAAAGCATAGAGCAGCTCGAACAGCTTTCTGCAGGACGTGATAAACGGCTGCAGCAGGCCCTGATCGATGGGCAAACGGCCGTATTTAGATTTGACAGGGCTTCGGCTGCAGCACATTTCAAAATTGCCCTTGCCATTGACTCTGACAATGAAGAGGCCAAAACAGGAATAAACCGGGCAAACGTGATGGACAGGGTAGTTGAATTAATATCAAAGGCAAAGAAAGGGGAGACCTCAGGCAATCTTGACCTTGCCAGAAAATTATACGGGGATGCACTTGCACTTGACAGCGGTTATCAGGTTCTAAAGGATGATCTTGAAAGGGTAAACGGATTGATCCTGGAGCGGGATTTTAAAGACTCCATGTCCGTTGCAATAACATCGCTTGATAAAAAGGACTTTTCAAAAGCAAGGCTGGCATTAAATAAGGCAAAGAGACTTAAGCCGGATGATCCGGGCATTAAAGATCTTGAACAGCAGATTGACAGGATGGCTCTATCGGATAATGTTCAAAAACTGAAAGATATAGCTGCGGAGTATGAAAAAAAAGAGAAATGGCAGGAAGCACTCGATACCTACCTGAAGATATTGAAGCTGGATGCCAACACCGGCTTCGCCCGAAAGGGGAGGGAAAAGGCCCTAGACATGATTAAATTATACAGCCAGGTAAAAAACTATATTTCAAATCCCGGTGATTTGCAGGAATTAAAAAATCTGGAGCATGCGCGCAATCTTTATGCATTGGCAGTTTCCGAAAGTGACGCTTGCCCCAATCTCAGCCGGATGGCAGGCAGACTTAATAAGTTGATAAAAAGTTACAGCAGGGCTGTGCCTGTGTTGATACAATCCGATAATATGACAGATGTATTGGTTTACAAGGTGGGCCGGTTTGAAAAATTCAACGAACAGAAGCTTGATTTGAGACCGGGACAATACAAAGCTCTTGGCACACGTTCCGGATACAGGGATGTTGTTGTGTTATTTACCGTTCCTCCGGACGGTAAAGATGTTACCACAGTGTCGATCTCTTGCGAGGAGAAAATTTGACAGCTATTATAAAAACAAGCACTCAAAATAAAACACAGGATTATAATGACGAAAATTTCCCTCTTGCAATAGCAATTACACTTAAAAAAGAAATTGTGTTTGGCAGGGAGGCCGAACCATGTCCGGCAGGGTGGTTCGGCCTGTCAGACGGGCAAATATTCTTTCAGCCTGTTGAAGGTTATTCAGTCAGGTTCAACGGCAAAAAACTTTCGGATTCAACATGGCTGAGTGACGGCGACCGGATTGAGATTGAATCTTCAATCCTGAAAATAGCCGTTGATAATGGATTGCTCATCTTTTCATATGATTCTCCCCGGAAGGAGCCTGTTTTAAAACCTCCGCCAGCCCCTGCTGAAAAGGAGACAGGAGATGAAGATAATATAAATCCTGAGCCGGGTTCATCGACTGGTTCGGGAGAAAGCGGTTTTGAAAGTCCGGATAAACCCGATGACGATTCAGGACTTTCCGGAGTTCCCTCAATTGCCCCGTTACCCAGAGAAAAAAGCAGGTCAAGGCTCCATAAAATATTATTGTGTATATTTCTGCTTCTTGTATCCGGTGTTGTATTTGTCATTACGGCGGTTCCTGTTACCATTGATATTTCTCCGGTGCCTGACACTGTTTCCGTAAGCAGATTCCCGCTGTCTCTAAAGGTGGGAGAACGATATCTGGCACTGCCCGGGAATTACAGGGTTTCTGCAAAAAAAGCACGATACAGAGAGCTTGAACAAACAATAAATGTCGGGTTTGGAAAGGAAGTAATTTTTAAATTTGAAATGGTGAAACTCCCCGGGCGTTTAAGTATAAAAACAGAACCTGTCACAGGAGCAGAAGTGGAGCTGGATGGGATTACTGTCGGGACAACACCGTTGAATTCAATTATAGTAGAGGCGGGACAGCATGAGCTTGTTATAGTCTCGCAACGATATTTGCCGGTTACCGAGATGATAGATGTTCAGGGTATGGGAAAGAGCCAGTCACTGGGTATAGTGCTCCAACCGGGATGGGGGAATTTAAAGGTGCAGAGCGAACCCGAAGGAGCAGAGGTGTTGCTCAATGGAGTATTGGCCGGCCTGACTCCCCTTGACGCTGAACCCATGAAAGGCGCCTATGAGGTTGAGCTGAAAAAAGACGGATGGATGCCGGTATCAAAAAATATAACAATTGAACCCGGTGAAGTAATAGAGATGGAGCCCATCAGGCTACAGAAGGTCAACGGGATGATTGTGCTGACTACCGATCCTGCCGGCGCATCTGTAACAATAGATAATAAATTCCAGGGGTATACACCAATATCTGTACCCATAATGCCCGAAGTAGAGCATGAATTGAGCATCATAAAGAGCGGATTCAGCCAGGAAGTCAGAAAATTCAAGGTACCCGGTGGTCAGAAAAAACAACTGAATGTATCATTGAAACAGGAGTATGGAATTGTATTTATTACAAGTCAGCCTGCGGACGCTATGCTTAAAGTAGATGGAAAAGAAATGGGCAATGCCTCCCGGCGGTTAAGACTCACATCCCGGTCTCATGATATTGAAATATTCAAAGAAGGGTATGATTCCTATTTTGAAACCATTACACCCGTGAAAGGGCTTTCAAAAAAGCTTGATATCCATCTTATTAAGCATGATAAAAGTAACGACGTGCCTGCTGAGGTTAAGACGTCCGAAGGGCAGGTGCTGGTCAGGGTGCCTCTGGAAGAACCCGTCCGGTTTAAAATGGGTACATCACGCCGCGAACCCGGCAGGCGCAGTAATGAAACTCAGTACACGGTTGAATTGACCAGATCCTTCTATATCAGTAAAAACGAAGTGACCAATACCGAGTTTAAGAGATTCAGGAAGGAACATGATTCAGGGTTTGAAAACCACAGCAGCCTCAATCTAAAAGATCAGCCCGTTACTTCGATAAGCTGGAATGATGCTGCATCCTACCTGAACTGGCTGAGCAGGAAAGATGGTCTTCCTCCGGTCTATACCGAAGAAAACGGCAGGATGGTAGCCATAACACCTGTTCCTTCCGGGTATCGTTTACCCACGGAGGCTGAATGGGCATTTGCAGCACGTTATCAGGGAAACATTGCGTCTGTTGATGATCCATTAAAATTTCCATGGGGAGATGAACGATATCCGAAAGAGAAGTGCGGTAATTATGCAGACAAAAGCGCGGAGGATTTTTTGCCTCTGATTATAACCGATTATGATGATGGTTATAAAGTTACTGCCCCTGTTGCCCGGTTTCCTGCCAATGCACTCGGTATTTATGATCTGGGGGGCAATGTGTCAGAATGGTGTCATGATATTTATGATATCCAGTCAGGTTTCAGTAACAAGGTCCTGACAGATCCTTCCGGACCTGATTCGGGAAAGTATCATGTTGTTCGGGGTTCCAGCTGGAGGCATGGAAGTATCACGGAATTGCGGCTGTCCTACAGGGATTATGCTGATAAAGGAAGAAACGATTTAGGCTTCAGGATTGTACGATATGAAGAAAGTAAAAAGTAATATTATCCGTTTTATAAAGTTATCCATACTGGCAGCAGTGCTGCTCCTTGGCGCAGAACCGACTGCTAAAGAAAAAGAGAAACCTCAGTATGATGTTGAAGCCCGGGATAAGGCTTCAGTCGATACAAAAGGCAGTCAAACTAAAAAAGACAAAGAAAAAGAAACAAAAACTTTTAAACCGACTGAGGAAGTGTCAGCAGATCAGGCTGTTGCATTTCCCATAGATATCTAAGGTTATCTGCCATGAAAAAGATATTTCCATCCGAGTTTGTCTTTTCCGTATATTCTTTATTAATTTCATTTATCGTTGTTCACGCGGTTTATGTTGCCGTAATAAGACCCAATGCTGCTGCATTTCTGGAAAAGGAAAAGGCAGGCATGGCCGCTGACCCGAATTATGTAAAGCAGCGGTCAATCTATGTCATTGTCGGAGATTATGAGCAGGAGGCATGCTTCGTATTAATGATCTGGGCCTTTGCCATCCTCGGCTATAAATGGAGGACTGCATACAGGCAGCAGAAACAGCTTGATCAGGATTTTATCGGGCTGCCTGAAAGTGCAGTTATTAAAGTAACTGATGCAGGGATGATATCAAAAAGGATCCGCATGCTTCCCGATACGGCCCGGGAGTATCTTCTGCCGCGTGTTTTACTGGGGGCGCTTGACAGGTTTGCTTCCACAAAAAATATCCAGGATGCCTCTACAGTTGTAAATAATCTGTGTGAAGAAGAATCAAGCCGGCTGGAGTCAGAGCTTTCTATAATCCGCTATATTGCATGGGCAATCCCTTCCATAGGATTTATAGGCACAGTGCGCGGAATTGGTGACGCGCTGGCACAGGCGCATCTTGCTGTTGACGGAGATATTACCCTGGTGACGCGAAGCCTTGGTGTTGCGTTTAACTCTACCTTTATCGCCCTGGTTATCAGCATTATTTTAATGTTCATTATCCACCAGATACAGCTGACCCAGGAAAGACTGGTTCTTGATACGTTCCGCTACAGCACAAAATGGCTGATTGACCGTCTTGAGCAATAGAAAAATATAAAAAAAATATAAATCCTTTTTTCATGGTAATTAATTTTGAAATTTAAACGTGAAAATAACAAGTTTAATTTATCATTTCTGGATATCATGTGCTGCGGCTTTGGTGCTGTGGTTTTACTTGTAATGCTGATAAACGGGAAAACACTCCAGAGACGTGATGAAACACGAAATGATTTAAAGGCTGAGCTGGAAAGGATTTCGATAAGGAATGCCTATGCCGGAAATGATCTTGCACGGCTTAAAGATACATTGAGGCGTATGGAACTCCAGGAAAAAAATATAAATGTTCAAATTGATCAGTTAAAAAACCTCATAGCTATCCGGAGGTCGGATGTCAGCCTGGCTGATCAAAAAGCACATCTCCAGGAAGAGGAAATAAAGACCATGCAGCAGCGGAAAGAGCTCCTGGAGTCAATTAAAAAAATACGCGAAGAGAAAAATACAATAAAGTTATCGGGCCCGAATCTTATTGGCTTTGATGGAGAAGGGCAGCGCCAGTACCTCACAGGGTTAAAACTGGGCGGCGAACGGACATTGATTCTTCTGGATATCTCGGCAAGCATGCTTGATGAGACCGTAGTAAATATTGTTCGCCAAAAGCTCATGTCAGAAACCGCGCGAAGACGGGCGCCTAAATGGACAAGGGTTATAAGTTCACTGCACTGGATAATAGCAAATTTACGTCCGGATAAGAGATATCAGGTTTTTTGTTTCAATACAAAAGTACGTCCCCTTATTGAAGGAACCAAAAACAGGTGGCTGAATACTAACGATTCCGCACTTTTAGAGCGTACTGTCTCAGAGTCCGGAAAGATTGCACCGGAGGGCGGAACAAATCTTGAGAAGGCCTTCGAGGTAATAGAACATATGGTACCCAGGCCTGACAATGTGCTGCTGTTAACGGACGGTCTGCCCACGCAGGGTGCATCAATAATGTTGAAAAATACAATAACAGCAGAGGATCGGCAGAAGCTCTTCGATACAGCCGTCAGCACCATACCTGCAGGTGTACCTGTAAATACCCTTCTGTTCCCAATGGAAGGAGATCCCGGTGCTGCAGAATCCTTCTGGGGATTGGCCATTGCAACAAACGGATCGTTTATAACTCCATCCCGGGACTGGCCCTGATGAAAAGATACCGCAAACCAATTGAAGTATTCAGCCTGTCATTTCTTGACGTTATTTCCTGCGGCTTCGGGGCAATAATATTACTGCTCGTCCTTTCACTTGCCCTTGAACCTTTGACAATCAGCCGAATGGGCACCGAAATAAATAAAAAAAAGGCGATTATAGAAGAAGAATACAAAGAGGTTACTGCGCAGTCACAACTGCTACATCAGAAAATTAATGAAAAGGGCAGGATAATAAATAATATCCGGAACGATCTTGATCAACTCGAAGATGAACTGCTGCAACTGCAGCGTAAGAATTCAAAAATTAAGGGAGTTGTTACAGAACAGTCAGCGTTACATGAAAACCTGCAGGTTGCCATGCAGGACCTTACAGAGGAGATGAAGCGCCTGTTAAGCGAAACGGAATACAAGACCCCTGACAAAGATGCCGTTATAGGCGGAATACCGGTAGACAGTGAATATATAATCTTTATTATCGACACATCCGGCAGTATGAAGAGATTTGCATGGCCCACGGTTATCAGAAAGGTCGAGCAGGTCCTCAATGTATACCCAAATGTCAAAGGCCTGCAGGTAGTCAATGATATGGGGCACTATATGTTCAGTTCATATGCCGGTAAATGGATACCTGATACTCCTTCAAGGCGCAGGGAGGTCATTAACAGGCTCAGGACCTGGGACAGCTACAGCAACAGCAGTCCTGTTGAAGGGATTAATCATGCTATAAGGGTCTATTTCAGGAAGGATCAGCGGATAAGCCTTTACATATTCGGTGATGATTTTTCCAGCGGGAATATTAATACGGTAGTGCAAGAGGTGAACCGGATTAACCAGGCAAGCAAAACAGGAGAAACTCTCGTACGTATTCATGCCTTTGGATTTCCCGTATTATTTAACAGCGAAGTATTGTATGCCAACAGGGCCTTTTCTGAGAGCAGAGTAAGGTTCGCACACCTTATGCGCACACTGGCAGAACGAAATTCAGGTAGTTTTGTAGGGCTGACAAGCCTGAAATAGTATACAATCGTCGCATAACATCATTTTTTGCCATAAAGGATGATCTTATTCATGCCGGTTACGTAAATTAAACGGTTGATTCTGCCCTGCCAACTCAATTGTATTTTTTTTTGAATTGATATATATAATCCTGTTAAAGATAATGTAACTGCCAATTCTAACTGTAAATTTTTAGACGCTCATCCTGAAATATATGGATATTTTAAAAAAATTAGAAAGCATCTGGACATTCATCAAAAAACAGGCAAAGGCAGCCTGTGATCGCATTGAATTTAAAAATGTCATCCAAAAAGGATCAGGGTTAATTCGTCTATATCGAAAGACATTACCTGACAAGGCTGAGGTATACACTGACAGGCGAAGCGGAAAAGACAGAAGGCATGTTTCCGGTTCCGCCATTGGCCCGGAGCGGCGAAGAGGAAAAGACAGAAGGCATGTTTCCGGTTCCGCCATTGGCCCGGAGCGGCGAAGAGGAAAAGACAGAAGGTTTCAGCGAAGCCTGTTTTTAAAGTTGAGAATTCCTATTTTTATTAAGCTTGCCGGTCTGTCGACTTTTCTAACCCTGTTTATCATCTTTACAATCAGTTTTTCCATGCTGGGTCGTCAAAAAAAACAGTTCACAGACCAGTTGGTGGACCTGGGCCAGAGCCTTGTACGTATCACCGCAAAAAATGCCCCGGACAAGCTCCTGGGCGAAGAGGACCTGGCCCTGTTTCAATTAATCAATGACATAGCAGAGAACGAACAGGTTGTATATGCGCTCATTACGGATAATAAAAATATAATAAAGGCCCACAGCAAAATTGAAGAGATTGGTAAATCATTTTCGCTTCCAGGGGGTATCCGGCTTTTCAGGGAGGAAAATGATGTAAAAACCAGTATCATAGATCATAATGGGAGAGAACTCCTCTTTTTTGAAGCACCTGTTACATACCAGAAACTCAAGATCGGTGTCGTCCGATTGGCCATTTCCCAGGAGAAAATCCTGAAAAGCATTCGTACTGGAAAGATCTATATCATGGTATTAACCGTTGTTATCACCTTTGCAGGTATACTATTAAGTCTTGGGCTGAGTATGTATTTTTCAGGCCCTATTACAAAACTGCGAGTGTCCGCGAAGGCCCTGGGCAGTGGACAGTTTTCGAATCGGGTAAGTATTTATCGCAATGATGAGTTTGGTGATCTTGCCCTTGCTTTTAACAGGATGGCTGAAGATCTTGAACTTAATGAAAAAGTCAAAAGCTCTTTTGGACGATATGTTACTCCTGAGATCGTGGATATGATATTAAAAGATCCGGATAGCCACTACTGGATGAAAGGTTCAAAGGTGGAAGCATCAGTTCTTTTTGTTGATATCAGGGACTTCACTTCTCTATCAGAGAATAAAACTCCTGAGAGTATTGTTGATTTACTTAATGAGTATTTTTCGAGGATAACCGAGAGCGTTATTAAGCATGGCGGTCACCTGAATAAATTTGCCGGCGATGAAGCCATGGCAATATTTGGCGCGCCCATATCCAATCCCGGACATGCAGAGGCAGCCATAAAAGCAGCATTGGATATACGCGAAGAGATTGAGCATTTTGATAAGAAAAAGGATATGAATGATGTGGATATTCAGGTAGGTATCGGAGTCAATTCGGGAGAGATGCTTGCAGGAAATATCGGTTCCCAAAAAAAGATGGAATATACGGTTATCGGTGATAATGTCAATGTGGCGTCCAGACTGACATCAATGGCTAAACCGGGAGAAATATTGATTAGCCGGCAAACGTATGCTTTAATCAAAGATAATATCAGTCTTAAAGTGGAAGAACGCGGAATGGTAGCGGTAAAAGGAAAAAAGATAAAGATAGATGTCTTCAATATACAGGGCGTGAATGAAAACCAGGATGCATAGCACATACCGGATATGTCTTAAAGCCAGTCTCCTGGTTCTTTTTTATCTTATGATGGTGGCACTTCCGGCCCTGTCATCCAGTGTCACACAACGATCCACACAATCCTCTTCCGGGCATCTTGTATTCAGATCAGATGATTATATTATCTGCAAACTGGAGAGCAGTGAAACTCCCGAGGCCCTGGCAAAAAGGTTTCTGAATAATCCTGAAAAATCGTGGATTATAGAAGACGCGAACGAGGGCACTCCCTTTACAAAAGGAGAAGTGATAGTAATCCCCCTGAAACAGGAAAACAAGGGCGGAGTCACGGCAAATGGATATCAGACGGTGCCTGTTATCGGTTATAATGATTTTAAAGAAAAGTGTAAGAACTCCTCCTGTATTCCCGGCCGGATTTTTGATCAACAGATGAAATACCTGAAAGATAATGGCTACAGGGTCATTCCAATGAGTGAGTTTCTTGATTTTTTATATTACCGAAGTGCCATCCCGAAAAGATCCGTTGTAATTACAATTGATGGCGGCCATAGGTCCGCATATGATATCGCTTATCCGATCCTGAAAAAATATGGTTTCACGGCCACGTTTTTAGTATATTCGGATTCCATCGGGATAGATGAAACAGCATTGACCTGGGATCAGTTGAAGCATTTAAAGGCTGACGGTTTTGAGGTGGGTCACTTTGCAGATCTTAAAGTGAAAAAAGAGAAAGAGGATGACCAGGCCTATACTGAAAGGATAAAAAGAGAACTCCTCCTTTCCAAACAGATCATTGATAAAAAGTTGTCTCAGGACACACCATATCTGGCCTTTCCTTCCGGTAAATATAACCGGAACCTGTTGCATATATGTGATCAGGCTGGTTATAAAATGGCTTTTACAATGCAATCGGGAAGTAATCCATTTTTTTCGGATACTCTCTCATTAAAAAGGAACATGATCTTAAAAGAGGATATGGAGACCTTTGTTACACGGCTAAAAACATTTCATAAATCCGCAGGTTCTCAATAAGTTCGGCAGCGCTATGAAAAGAATACACAAAAATACTCTTATTTTGCAGGAAGTTACAAATTTCCCTGAGGTGAAATATGCTTGGGAAATATAAAATCTTAATCATCATTTTGTTGATGTTATTCAATGGATGTGCACAGGCACCCTTAAGGATTGGAGATGAATATCTTCCGGATGAAAATCTTCCGGATAAATATCTTCAGCAGGGCAAGCAATCTGAAGCGAATGATGATCAGGTCTCTGCTCTCAGGTTTTATAAGCTTGCCATGACAGTGGAACCATCAAATCAGGAAGCTGTTAATGGATGTAAACGTATGGAAAAGGCCCTGCACGATTCTGCGGAAAAACACTATAGAACAGGACTTAAGCTCAATAATGAAGGGCAATATGCCCAGGCCCGGCAACATTTTTTAATGGCCTTATATCTACAGCCAAATCACCCGGAAGCTGCAAAGAAACTTACTGCAAGAAAAAGGATTGTAATTAAGGGATATGTCCTCTATACTATTAAATCGGGTGAGAGCCTGGCCAGAATTGCCAGGCGTTATTATGGAGATGAAAGCAAATTCTCAATAATCGCACAATATAATAACCTTACTGACGCAACCCGCATACATGCGGATCAGGAGATCAAGGTGCCGGAGATAGAAGGCCTTGAGTTTCTGACAGACAGAGAGAATGCGGCTGATACCTCATTAGAGAAGAAACCTGCAGACAGGATCGATGACTACCGAAAACAGGGAATCAGACTGTTCCGGGAAAGCAAATACCGGGAGGCTATTGATGAATTCAGTAAGGTCCTGGAAATAACCCATGATGACGGAGATTCACTGGAGTACATCTACAAGTCACATTATGAACTGGCCATGATCCTTTTTGAAAATAAGGATTATTATGCTGCCATGGATCAATTCAGAGCATCCATTCAATATAGAGATGATTGTACAGCATGCGTTGAATATTTACAAAAAAGCGAAGAACTATATAAAGAA
>JASFHE010000041.1:0-18460 GCA_050123415.1 Desulfobacteraceae bacterium
TTATTCATTTCACAGGGCAGGTTTAGAGTGTCTCATTATTAATAAAAATTTTCATAAATCATAAAAGGGAGGCAAATAAAATGATGAGAAACAAAATACTGTTTTTTTCAATTGTAATGTTTTTTTACCTGATAAGTTTTACAGCCTTTGCTGACAATGAGGATTCCGACACTAAAACCCTTTCACCATATTTTTATGTTGAAAACGGCGATCCTTCAATCGATCAAATCCCCCTTAAAAACACAGATGTAAAGGTAAACATAAGCGGAGTGATTGCTGAAGTTATTGTCAGCCAGCAGTATACTAACAATGGAACACGCCCTATAAACGGCAAATATATCTTCCCCGCGTCAACAAGAGCGGCAGTGCACAGTATGCGGATGAGGATAGGCGACGATATTATCACTGCAAAGGTCAAGGAACGCGAAACAGCCCGGAAGGAGTTCAATAAAGCAAAGAAAGAGGGGAAGAGCGCATCCCTTTTAAAGCAGCAAAGACCGAATGTATTCAGCATGAATCTTTCAAATATAATGCCGGGTGATACTATAGATATTGAACTCGGCTATACTGAACTGCTGGTTCCGACAGACATGACATATGAGTTTGTGTATCCTACTGTGACAGGCCCCAGATATTCAGGGGTGCCTGAATCCGAGGCAACTGAGAATAACAAATGGATAAAGAATCCCTACCTGAAACAGGGCGAACAACCGGAGACAAAATTCAATATCGAAACAAAAATATCAGCCGGGATACCGCTTCAGGAAATTCTGTGTACAACACATGATACACAAACTATATATGATTCCGAATCAGACGCAAAGATACTGCTTAAATATCCGGAGCAATTCAGCGGTGACCGTGACTATATCCTCAAGTACCGTCTGGCCGGAAAAAAAATACAATCGGGAATTATCCTTTCAGAAGGAGAAAATGAGAACTTTTTTCTTCTCATGCTCGAACCGCCCCAAAATGTAACGCCTGAGGATATTCCGCCTCGTGAATATATATTTGTGGTTGATGTGTCCGGCTCCATGAACGGCTTTCCCCTTGATACGGCAAAAAGGCTGCTGAATGACCTTATAGGTGATCTTAATGAAGATGACATCTTTAATGTGGTTCTTTTTGCCGGAGCATCCATGACCTTTTCTGAAACCTCTGTGCCGGCAAACAATGAAAATATCAATAAAGCAATCCGGTTTATTGAACAGGCAAGAGGCGGAGGCGGTACCGAACTGCTGTCCGCCCTTAAACACGGATTTTCCATTCCTAAAAAAGAGGACTTCTCACGAAGCATGCTTGTAATAACAGACGGCTACATCAGTGATGAAAAGGATGTATTTGAATTTATCAGTGACAACCTCGATAATACTAACGTATTCGCTTTTGGCATAGGATCTTCGGTAAACCGTTACCTTATAGAAGGCATTGCCAGATCAGGTCTTGGAGAACCATTTATTGTGACAAATCCTCATGAAGCAAAAAGAACTGCTGTCAAATTCAGGGAATATGTCAGTTCGCCTGTTCTTACCAATATATCAGTTAATTTTTCGGATTTTGAAACATATGATGTGGAGCCTTCAACCATTCCTGATCTTTTTGCTCAGCGTCCTGTTATTGTTTTTGGGAAATGGAGAGGAACGGCAGACGGGATAATTGAAGTGAAAGGCCTGACCGGAAACGGAGAATATTCAAAAATCTTTCAAATGGAGAACAATATATTCCGCGATACGGATAATGTATTAAAATACCTGTGGGCAAGAAGAAGGATCAGCAGGCTTTCCGATTTTAATACTGATGAAGACGATCAGGAGATAAAATCAGAAATAACCAATCTCGGGCTTAAATATAATCTTTTGACAAAATACACATCCTTTATAGCTGTTCATGATGTCGTAAGAAATACCGAAGGCCCTGCGAAAGATGTAAAACAGCCTCTGCCTTTGCCAAAGGGTGTCTCAAACCTCGCAGTAGGAAGCGCTAATGTACCGGAACCTGAGCTGTATATTATTTTATTTTTAATGGCTGTTATTATGGTTGCAGGCTGTATTCGAAGAAAAGTGAATACTGGATGCCGGATACAGAAAACCGGATACTAGATACTGGATACTGGATATTGGTGAAAGGCAGATTAATGTGATGTTTGGAGCGTTTTTGCCAGCAACCAGTATCCAGAAACCAGTATCTATCCGTTAATGCACATTAAAACAATCCCATCTTTTTACTACACTGCATCAAAAAATCTCCCCTCTCCTCCCCCCTCTTTTTCACACATTTTTCATTTTCAATTCTTATTCATTTCACATGGAAGGTTTAGAATTCATCTCAACATTGAATGATTTTTATTAACACTTAACGAGGAGGTGCCAAAATGATGAAAAAGAGACTATTACCCTATTGTGTATTACTTATTTTATGTTTTATCGGTGTTAAGACTCACGCCAGTACAGAAACATCGGATCACGACTCAGTCTCACCTTACGTTTTAACGGATAAAAGTGACCTTCCGACAAATCAAATGCAGCTCAAGGGTACTGATGTTGAGGTGAACATAAACGGATCCATAGCGGAAGTAACGGTCAGGCAACAGTTCAAAAACATGGATAATCAAATTATAACCGGTCGGTATGTATTTCCGGCACCGACAAAGGCCCTGGTACATGGCATTCAAATGAAAACCGATGAAAAGACTTTTACAGCAACGGTGAAAGAACAAAAAACAGCCCGGGAAGATTTCAACCGTTTTAAAGAAGAGGGGAAAAATGTTTTGTTGTTAAAACAGGAAAGGAAAGATCTGTACAGTATGAATCTGGCAAATATAATGCCGGGAGAAACAGTTGATATTGAACTCAGCTACACTGAACTCCTTATTCCTACCAATATGGAATATGAATTTGTGTATCCTGCAGTTTCAGCACCCGGATATACTGCTCAACCGGAAGCCGATTTTAATATTGAAGTTAATATATCATCAGGTATTCCGATCAGGCAGGTAATGAGCATGACACATGATATAGATACGATATTAGAAACAGAATCCAGTGCAAAGGTGGTTCTTAAGGATTCGGATAAAAATGGTCCTGTACAGGACTATATCCTGAGATATCGACTGGCAGCACAAAAGATGCCATCAGGATTGATTTTATCCGCAGGGAAGGATGAAAAATTCTTACTCCTTAATGAATATATAGGCGCGCCTGGTCTGAAAAATATCTCTGTTAGATTCACTGATCTTAAAACATATGATCTTGAGCCTTCCAGTATTCCGGACATCTCAGACCACAGGCCTGTCACTGTTCTTGCCAAATGGGAAGGAGACGCGGATGGACTTATCAAAGTGGAAGGCAGGATGAACAGGCGCGATTATTCAAAGACATATCGTTTTGTTAAAAATAAAAGCCGTAACGCAAACGGTGCATTAAAACACCTCTGGGCAGAAAAAAGGCTTGAACGTCTTTCGGGCCTTGAAACTCAGAAAGAATATCCGGACATTAATTCCGAAATAACTGATCTGGGACTCAAATATAATGTATTGACTAAGAATACATCATTTCTCGCTCTTAATGATACCGTCAGAAAAATGGTGACTCCTGTTGTAGAAGTTGAACAGTCCCTGCCTCTGCCTGAAGAAGAAGAGATGCCGGCTCCGGCAAGGATTGCAAAGGTGCCTGAACCGGAATTTTATCTTCTTGTGCTTATAATGACTGCTGTGCTGGCTACAGGCAGTGTTCGCAGGAAAGCGGCTTTTAAGAAAATACTGCAGTGAACCCTTAATAAAAATATCTTATATATAAGGGGCAAAGATGTTCGGCAAACTCAAATTGAACAGAATAATTATGATTGTCATATCCCTGGTTATTGCATGGAGTCTAAAATATCACTACAGCCATAGCAGCAGCGATGATCTTGCCTGGATACTGGCACCCACTTCATATCTGGTGCAGATGACCGGGGATATGACCTTTATAAAAGAAGTTAACACCGGATATGTGAACAATGAAAGAGATATAATAATTGCCCCTTCATGCTCCGGTGTTAATTTCATGATCATCGTATTTTGCCTTTCAGCCTATACAGGGCTGAAAAGGATAAAAAGTACACCAATGCAGATCATGTGGATTACAGGCAGTATATTAACCTCCTATATCTATACCCTGCTTGTTAACACCTTCCGAATCAGTCTTTCCATATACAGTATTAAGACAGAATTTCTCCAGGCCTGGTTTTCCCGGGAAACCGTACATCTGTTTGAAGGTGTACTGGTTTATTTCATATTTCTCCTGATATATAATCACCTGCTGAACAGGAGCATAAACCCGGATAATCCCCGGATTTCTCAAAAGCCCTTTTTGCTGATCAGGAAATTTTTTATACCTTTATCCTTTTATTTGTCTTTTACCCTGCTTGTTCCGATATTGAACCATGGCGGTTTTCCGCCGAATAAGGATTTTACCGGGTTTGCCTTTATTGTATTGACAAGCTGCACCATCGTTTTAGTATTATTTTTTCTGTTAAAGGCCTGTTGTCATTATGTTGCTGTTAGGGTAAAGTGAGTATTGTTTGCAGCGCGCAAAGAGCAGAGAGCATGGCGATAAAATTAAAGACTTGCGAAGTACAGTTTTCTCTTTGCTCTATGCTCTTTGCGCTCTGCCAGTATTCCTGGTTGAATATGCAGATTTGCCAGAATTGACCCTGATATTAATTTTAACAATATTATTCCATTATTAAAACTTTGGAGATACCATGAAACCCAGAATTCTGATAGTTGAAGATGAACCTTCCATTATTGATAACATCCAGTATGCACTTGAAACAGACGGTTTTGAAACAATATGCTTTTCTTCGGGCATAAAAGCCCTTGAATGCCTGGACCAGGAAGGAGTCGATCTGATAGTGCTTGATGTCGGCCTGCCGGACATAAACGGTTTTGAATTGTGTAAAAACATCCGAAAAAAGACCAACACCCCCATCATTTTTCTTACTGCAAGAACAGAAGAAGTGGACAGAATAGTCGGGCTTGAGATAGGCGCCGATGACTATGTAACAAAGCCATTCAGCCCAAGGGAACTTACCGCAAGGGTCAAGGCGGTTTTGAGAAGAACAAGTACGATAAAGGAAAATCCGCCTGATAACAGTGTGTTTACTGTGGACGAATCAAGGAGACGGGTTACCTACCTGGGCAAACCCCTGGACCTGTCACGCTATGAATTCAATATATTAAAGACATTTATAAACAGGCCGGGACATGTATTTTCAAGAGACAAACTCATGGATATGGCATGGGAAGAACCTGAAGCAAGCCTTGACCGTACCGTGGATGCCCACATTAAGAACATTCGTGCAAAATTGAAAAGTATTGAACCCAGCTCAGACCCGATTATAACCCATCGCGGTATTGGATATTCCCTGAGAGAGGACCTATGAAATTAGGGTTAAAGATTTTTATATGTTATTTCACCATCTTTGTTGTCTGCTTTTTTTTCCCTATCAACTGGGTCGTTGGAAACCTCAGAATCCGCTACCTTGAAGGAGTTGAAGATCCCCTGGTTGACCAGGCAAATATCCTTGCCGCTATACTCGGACAGGATCTCGAGGAAGGACCATTTGATACCGGCAAATGGGAAAAAATATTCAATAATGTAAAGTCACGAAAGATATCCGCCAGAATTTTTCAATTCAAAAAAATGAATGTGGATATGAGTATTTATATTACGGATAAGGACGGAAAAGTAATATTTGATTCGGATAACACAGAGAATATTGGTAAAAATTATATTACATGGAGAGATGTAAAACTTACACTTGACGGAAAATATGGCGCACGCACTACTAGAAAAGACCCTCTGGATAATAAGTCTTCGATACTCTATGTTGCTGCACCCGTTGTAGTCAGGAAGAACATCGAAGGTGTATTGACAATCGCTAAACCCACAACCAATATAAATAACTTTATAGATAATGCTCAGCCAAGATTTTTAAAGGTCAGTCTTTTATCAGTCCTTTCTGCAATGGTACTGAGTCTTTTAACTACTTTGTGGATAATAAGGCCGATTAACCGTTTAAAACTTTACGCAGAAGACATAAGGCGGGGCAAGAGAGTGACCCTGCCTATGCTGGATAAAACGGAGATAGGTGATATGGGTTTTGCATTTGAAAAAATGAAAGAAGCCCTTGAGGGAAAAAAATATGTTGAGCAGTATGTACAGACCCTTACCCATGAGATTAAAAGCCCTGTTTCAGCAATAAGAGGAGCAGCAGAACTCCTTGAAGAAAACATGCCGCCGGAAAAAAGGGGGCGTTTTCTTGCAAATATAAGAAATGAGGCGAACAGGATTAAGGATATTATCGACCGGATGCTCGAACTTTCCAGCCTGGAAACCCGGAAAAAACTTAACGCTGTTGAAAACATAAATTTAAATTCCATAATAAGAACAGTGCTGGAGAGTAAGCAGCCAATGCTTCATAAAAAAAATATTCAAATACTCTCTAAATCCAGTGATGAATTACTCATAAAGGGAGACTCTTTTTTGCTTCACCAGGCTATTTCAAACCTTGTGCAGAACGCCATAGAATTCAGCCCTCCCGATTCTCAGATCAGTATCTCAACTGCAAATTATGATAATATGATTACTATTGAGATTATAGATGAAGGGCCCGGCATACCGGAATATGCACTCGAAAAAATATTCAATAAGTTTTTCTCGCTTAACAGGCCGGACACGGATAAAAAGAGTACGGGACTGGGCCTTAATTTTGTAAAAGAGGTAGCGGAACTGCATGAAGGCAAGATTACGATTGAGAATCTTCCGGAAGGCGGAGTTAAGGCCAGGTTTATGATTCCGGAGCAGACTGTTTAAAATAATAATACGCGTAAATCAAAATCCCCGCGACGATTGTCCCGCCCCCATAGAAAAGAACAGATGGATTATCTTTTATTGAATATACAATTATCCACAGGTTGCTCAATATAAACAATACCGGTGTTACGGGATAACCAAAGGTTTTATAGGGACGTTCAAGTCCGGGATTTTTCATGCGCAGGAGAATCAGGCCTATTACGGTAAGCATGGCAAAAAGTGAAAGTGTGAATCCTATGTACATCAGAAGTTTATCAAATGATGATGTAATTACCATGAGTATTGCGATTACCGCCTGAAGAAATATTGCCTTCCCCGGAGTTGTGTGCCTTGAACTGACATCACCGAACCAGTGAGGAAAGGCATTGTCTCTTGCCATTGCATAATAGACCCTGGGGCCTGTCAGTATCATCGCGCTTATAACCGACATCAGGCATATTGTTATAGCAATTGAAAAAAGACTTCCTGTTTTCACACCGAAAAGACTGATTGCCGCTTTTGCACCAACATCAACAGCTCCGCTCATCTCGGCTGCAGGAAGCGCATAGATAAAAAGTATATTCAACATCAGATATAAAAACATTACCACTATGGTCCCCCAGAAAAGTGACAGGGGTATATTCCGTGAAGGATTTTTAATTTCAGACCCGATATAAGCGGCGGCATTCCAGCCGCTGTAGGCAAATGATATAAAAATAAGTGAAGAGGCAAACTTGCCTGTAAACAATGAGGCCTGGATAGGGCCGGAAGTAAAGTTCTCCATACTACCCTTGCCAACAAATAGACCAAGCATGATAAAGGCCAGTATCACCAGGATCTTAAAGGATGTCAGCAGGTTTTGGACCCAGCTTCCCAAGCTGAGGCTGTACCAGTGAGTAAGTGACAGAAGAATAATAACAGCAATCCCGGTTACAGTTATGGGTGATATGGTAATTACCCCGAATAAATTAATTAAATCGTTTCCTGCAGATTCAATTGACACGCTTTTGTAGAGATAGGTTGAAAATGCAATGGCTGCGGCTGCTATGGGTGCTGAAAAACCAACAATTAAGGATACCCATCCTGAAAGAAAACCGAATGGTTTCCCGATGCTTTCTCTCAAAAAAACATATTCGCCGCCGGCCTTTGGAAAAATTGCACCCAGTTCACCATAGCAGAGAGCGCCGGTAAGTGCCAGTACACCCCCTATTAACCAGCAGATCAGCATTGATGCAGGATTGGCAAGGTCTTCCATAATAAGACCCGAAGTTGTAAACACTCCTGTACCGATAATGTTGGCAATAACCAGAATAACAGCAGTTCCCAGGCCTATACTTCTTTTCAGTTCAATATTGTCATCCATTATTTTGACTCGTCAGTAAAAAATTTAATACATAATAAAAGCATCACCGTATTATTATTTCATATAATAAGGAAATACCGGCCAATATCAATCCCTTGATATGATATTTCAGCGCTTATTGGCCACATTATGTTATTATATAGCTATTTGTAAAGAGAATATATTATCAAGGATTCCCATCGAGGTTGTGAGTACTATAGAATCTTTGTATCCTGTTTGCCTGTTCAATAATGCACTTGCTACATTAAAGGAACTCAAACCCGGGATTATTTCAAACATGTCACTGTCAAAATTTTCACTTATATACTCGGAACCGCTCCAGATTGTGGGATCCCCATAGTCCGGGATTACAACATTTTTCTCTTTTTTCAGTTCCGCTTTAATGGCATCTGCAATACCCTTCCTCTTTTCACCAAATATCCTGTTAAATTCTTCCTGAGATATTCCCGGATTCTGTTTTTTAATAACAGGAGGGACAAAATCGTAAACATCCAGCAGGATTAGTTTATCACCCATGTATTTAAGGAATATCTCTCCATATGAAAAGACAAATTTACTTTTTATATTTATTATTTCTGCTTTACATATAACCCTGTAAGGCTGTATGTTTCTTTTTTTATTTTCTTATTAGATTTACCAGGAGATTTAATGGCAAAAAAAGGACGCCGAAAAACGATATCCAGATGGTATGATCCAATCATCTTTTATATTCTGTTCCCCATTATGACATCCTTTTTAAGGCTTTTGCTTTATTCTTACAGACTTGTCCGGCTTGAAGGCGTTGAACTGGAAAAGGATGCCCTTGATAAATCAGGAGGAAAGGCTGTTTACTGTTCCTGGCATCAACGACTGGTTTTTCACCCCCGCTATCTCGCAAAAAAAGGGGTAACAGTAATGGTGAGTCAGAGCCGTGACGGAGAATTTGCCGCAAGACTCATAAACGCCCTTGGCCTCGGTGACGTAAGAGGTTCTTCAACAAGGGGTGGCATGGCTGCCCTGGTTAAACTGACTCAGATGGTTATTGACGGGAAAACAAACGGAGGAATGGTTGTTGACGGGCCGCTGGGACCGGCTCGAGTTGCCAAAATAGGAGCGGTTTTACTTGCCAGAAACAGTAAAACGCCACTCATGCCCATTATGTGGAGTGCTGACAGGTGCTGGGTGTTAAACAGCTGGGACAGGTTTATCATACCCAAACCATTTGCAAAAATCGTGTACTGCCATTCCAAACCAATATGGGTGCCTGAATCTGCTGAAGGTGAAGAGCTGGAAAAATACAGAAAACTGATGGAAGACAGTCTAAATACAGCGGCTAAATGGTGTGATGAACAGCTTGGAGAGGAAAAACCCTGGAGAAGAGTAAAAAAGGAAGGTATACCTGAAACAGGGCCTATCGATATTCAGCCCTGAGACTCCCTTATAAAACTATCATAGAAAATACAAATGCAGTAATCCAGGATGAATATAAGACAAGTTTCATTACCCGCCTGATATCATTTATATCAGGATCCGGAAATTCTTCACCAAGCCATGGTTTTTCCTTAACACTATCACTGTATCTTGTCGGCCCTCCAAGCCTTGCCCTGATCGTTCCTGCTACAAAACTTTCGGAGTGTGCGGAATTGGGAGATTCATGCTTAAGCCTGTCCCGCATTGATGTCCTTAAGCCGCTTAACGGATCAAGCCCGGAAAACACGGCACCCGGGAAAAGAATTATAAGTGACAGACGGGCGGGAATAAAATTCATTAAATCATCCAGCCTTGCACCTGCCCATCCTGTTTCCTTAAACTCTTCTGTCTTATAACCCACCATAGAATCAAGTGTAGAAGCCACCTTGAATATCATGAGAAAAACAACACCCAAATAAACAGGATTGATGTTCACAACCGCTCCGGCCAGACAACCTGCAGCATACCAGAAAACAGGAGACAGGAATCCGTCCACAAAATTTTCTGCCAGTGTCTCAACAGCAGCCCTGACAACTCCGGCTTCATCAAGATAATTGACATCCCTTCCTACAATCATGGCGATTGATTTCCTGGCATTATCAAGATCATTCTCCCGGAGTGCATCTATTACCGGGCGGCAGTGATTGAACAGGTCCTTCAATGCAATGAGTGAATAGATAAAATATACATTCAGTAAAAACCCGGCTATAGGATGGATTTTATTGAACAGCAGATAAAGCCCTGAATATACTGATACCGAAAAAAGGATGACCATTATTGTGAGACAAACACCGGCAAGTTTACTGTTGGGGCAGACATTTTTCAGTTTTTGATGCAGCAGGTTTATACAGTTTCCGATCACCCGAACAGGGTGATAGCCGTAATTGGGGTCCCCAATAAAAAGATCGATTATAAAACCTGAAATTAGAATTATTGAGGGATGAGATATTTCCATAACATCAGTTAACTTTTTCAAAGGATGAAAGCAGTGATAATAGCAGATTATCTTCTTTGACAGAACGAATCCCGAACCTGAAGTAATTATCCTCAAGGCCGGAGAAATTTCTGCAATCCCTTATATAAATTCCATTCTTCAGAAGATACTTTATCAGATCGTCGAGTTCTCCTGTTTTTTTCCACTTGCATAAAAAAAAGTTGGCACGGGATTGGAAAGGCTCGATTCCATCTATCTCGATCAGTTCCTTAAAGACTCTTTCCCGCTCATTATTCAAATATTTTATTGTGTGACTTTCATATTCTTCGCAGCCCATTAAAAGAAGCGCTGCCTTATCGGCGATACCGTTGACAGACCACGGTTCTTTGTTCTGTTTTAGTTTATCTATAGTGCCCCTGTGCCCTATCACTCCGCCCATGCGAAGTCCTGCAATTGCGTAAAATTTTGTAAATGAGTGAATGACAAGGATATTGGGATGTCTCTCCGATGAAATAAGGCTTTCCGCTTTCCAGTCATCTACAAATTGAATAAAGGCCTCATCAACAATAAAATATTTTTCAGGGTACTGTGTCGCAAGTTTTATAATAATATCCTTTGAGAACATGCCTGCTGTAGGATTATTAGGGCATCCCACAAACATGGCGTCAGCTTCGTCAACCGCATTTATTAACTCATCTTCCGATGGAAACGAAAAACTGTTTTCAGGATTGAGTGGGAACCTGACAACTTCAGATCCTGCAAGGATGGAGGCCCGTTCATAGTCATGAAATGAAGGTGTGGGGATCAGTACTTTTTTAAATTTAAGTACCCTTGGTATAAGATATATAAGTTCTGTTGACCCGTTTCCTGCGAGGAATTCAGATGCCTGAACACCTGTCTTATATGTATAAAAATCAACAATACCTTGCCCTTCAATATCAGGATAATCCATTACGGCATCAAAAAGGATGTCCCAGTTTTTTGATATAACCTCAGGCATCCCAAGGGGATTAAGGTTAACACTAAAATCTGTTATTTCTCTTTCCGGCAGGTTCAACCGTGCAAGATCATAAAAAGGATTCCCGCCATGTTTGTGTTTATTATTCGTATTCTGTTTCCGCTATAGGTTAAAAAATCATCTTACCCGGAACAGCAATAATCATAAGAAGTATGACCTCAATAATCTCATTGGAAGCCCCGAGCAGGTCTCCTGTTATCCCGTTAAACTGTCGTCTGTACATCCCCTTTAAAAATAACGTTACAGCAAATGCTGATAAATAGAGTATAGCTCCTGTAATACCAAAAAAAAGACAGATAACAAATGCGATTATATGGGAAATAACTCTATGTCTGTTATTTGCACCTTTTATAAACACGCCGGCCATTCCGTCACTTCTGGCGTAGGGAAGTGTTGTCTGAAGTTCAACAAGCATATTCCTCGATATAACCGGAATCATTATTAGAAAGATTAAAGATCCTGATGAAAAAATTCGCTCAAAGGCAATCAGCTTAAAAAGTATCCCGAGAGTAATAGCCATTACGCCGAATGCCCCAAGAGAAGAATCCTTCATTATTGCCAGCCTTTTTTCCCTTCCAAAACCTCCAAGGGAATCTGCCCAGTCAGCAAGACCATCCGTATGCAACCCCCTTGTAAGCCAGATCAAGAGGGCTGACAGAACAACAGCGCAACCCCATGACCACTGATCAAAGGGAAGATGCATCCATAATAAGGAAACAAGATACAGGATCAGACCCAGTATAAGCCCTACAACCGGAAACCATGGAAGAGATGAAGAAAAGTCATCACTTTCGTTTCCGGGAAAAGGGATTACTGTGAGTGTCCTTACCGCTGTTACAAGTCCTTTTATCATTTCTTAAATAACCTAAGCACCCGCTTTAATGCCAACATCATCAAATGTGGCCATTTCATTATATATACTAACGGCATTTTCAATAAGCTGCATTGCACAGGCAGCACCTGTTCCCTCACCAAGTCTCAGATCAAGATCCAGTATGGGCCTGATTCCTTCTTTTTCACAAAAAATCATATGTCCCTTCTCAGAAGATTTATGTGAAAAGAAGAGATAATCCTTTACAGCCGGGCACATCCTCATTGCAACCAGTGCCCCGGCACTCGATATAAAACCATCTACGATAACAACCATTCGTCTTGAAGCAGCACCCAGACACAAACCGCAGATACCTGCTATTTCAAGACCGCCGACAGCTGCCAGAACTGAAACAGGATCATCCATCATAGAGCTGTTTATTTCAAGTGCTTTTTCAATGGCCTTTACTTTTAGTTTAATACCTTCCTCCTCAAGGCCGGTACCTTTGTCAGTTACCGAAGCTAGATCAGCCGGCAGCAGAACGGAATACAACGCAGAGGATGGAGTTGTATTGCCAATACCCATTTCACCTGTAGCAATCATATTTACTCCATTCTCAGATGCATTTAAAGCTATTTCAATACCTGCATTTATCGCTCTTTCAGCCTCACCCCTTGTCATTGCCGGACCTTTTGCCATATTGTCGGTTGATCTCTTTATATTCCTGTTAATGAGGCCCTCGGCATCAGTAATCTCTTCTTTCATTCCTATATCAATTACAAATACATCCGCACCCGCACGACGGGAGAGGACATTAATCCCTGCGCCTCCGGCGAGAAAATTCCTCACCATTAGAGCTGTTACTTCCTGGGGATATGCACTTACACCCTCTTCCACAACACCATGGTCTCCTACAAAAACATAAACCGCTTTTTTTCTAATTTCCGGTTTTTCAGCTTCATAAATCGCAACAACCCTCGATGCCATCTGTTCAAGGTATCCAAGACTCCGTTGCGGTTTACTTAAATTATCAAGCCTTGCCCAGGCTTTGGTTATCCATGTTTCCGAAACAGGTTTTATTTCATTTATTATTTTTTTATACATTTCATTTCTCCTTTATAATGTAATCGATTACATTGTAACAATACCAATATTACCTTTCCGGCACAGGCTGCTTATAATGCTATTGCCTGACTCAGGTTCACGATTTTGTGTTTTCACCCATGATATCAATTTTTTTAAGGCGCGTCCTTCACTAATAATCTGTTTGGCAGCAGTAACACCTTCCTTAAGGTTTGCTGCCTTTTCAGCCATCCACAGTATGGCACCTGCATTGAGAGATACAATATCCATTCTGCTTCGACTGCTCTTCCCCGCAAGTAAGAGAACCGCTCTAAGGGCTTCCAGACTTCTATCTGTATCAGGCTTAATATCATCATAGTTTCCTGTTGGTAAGCCTGTGTCCCCGGGTTTAATTTCAAAATACTCAGTATCCCCGTTTTCCTTAAAAAATCCGACTTTCGAATTTCCCAGTGTGGAAAGTTCATCCATGCCGGCAGTCCTATCCATGTTAAAACCATGAAATACAAGACCTTTTTGATAACCAATCCGTTTCATAACCTTAAGGGTCGGTTTTATCTGTTCAGGAGCACCGACTCCACGGACAGCCAGTTTCGGAAGGGCCGGATTTGCCAGGGATGCAGCAATATTGAGTGTTGTCCCGAACCTTATCTGGGATAGAATCCTTCCCAGTCCCATCGGGTGAACTTCCGCACTTGTTCCGTTAAAAAGACCAAGACCGCATTGTTCAATAGAATTCTTAACAGTATTCACACTACAGTCAACATCAACACCAAGGGCTTCACAAAGGTCAACTGTCCCGCACTTTGAGCTTATTGCCCTGGCGCCATGTCTGGCAATAGGGACATCCATACACGCTGCAACTATTGCAGACAACGTGCTTATGTTGAATGTTTTCAGGCTGTCCATACCAGTTCCACAGTTTTCCACGACAGGCAGATCTTCCAGGTTCACACTGTTTGTATCAGACTCGATTATTGCTTCAAAACAACCCACGATTTCATCCTCGGTTTCACCTTTCATTCTAAGAGAGGCAAGAAACGCACCCTGCTGGAGATCAGGCTGTAATCCTTTCAGAGTGTCCATCATCATCTTTCTTGAGGTTTCTCTTGATAAATTATTACCGCTAATAAGTTCAGTTACCTGATCGCCAAACCATTTCATGGAATCTTCCTGCATACTCATTATTACCTCCTAAAAATTATTTATAATGATTTTTTTGATATTCTTATCTTTGATTTTTTTGATACATTCCGGCAGTTCTTCAATGGATGCGGTATATGGTTCCAGAAAAGACAAATCAATGCTTCGCTTCTCAAGCATCTCAATGGCCTTTTTAAAATCCTTCATATTACAGCCATATGACCCTGCCAGCACAAGCTCCCGGTAATGCACCTCATTTGCGTCAATAGCTTTATTATTCAGTCCACCGGCATTTCCTGAAAACAGTATGGCTGCGCCTCCCGGATTCATAAAATTCCAGAAATCCCAGTTCAGTCCTTCAGGGCAGCACGGCACAATAAGATCAAAATGATGATTAATTTCATTTTTTTCTAAAACAGTACCAACAGAAGAAGAACCGGTTTTAATTGTCTTGACGCCATAAGGAAGTTGATTATTGAGCCTGTCCGGGTTCTCATCTGCAATAACAATTCTTTTCCAACCCTTTGATAATAATAACGCTGAAAAAATACTGCCTACTGCCCCAGCCCCTATTATAAGTGCAGAATTATCCACTACCGAGACCTTTTCACAGGCTGATATGCAGCAGGCAAGAGGTTCTGCGAGTGAAAAGTTATTTATATCATTAGAGTCTCCGGATAATTTTACCAGGCTTGATGCCTCATCTCCGGTAAAAGGAACAAGTGCCCTGAAAAGACCATCCCGGTTAAAGCCGAATATACCTATTGAATCACATCGTGCTGTATAACTATTAAGACAACCGGGACACTCACCACAAAAAATCCCCGGATAAACTGCAACAACATCGCCTGCGTTAAAATCCGAATGAAGACTTTCAACAATCACACCAACTCCTTCATGTCCCGGTACTCTTGGTAAAGAAAGGTCTCTGTGACCATGCAGTATCATTTTGATATCAGTCCCGCATAATGCTGCACTCTTCATTTTTACCAGGACGCCATTATCAGGGACAACCGGTTCGGGGACGTCTCTGATTTCAAGTTGATTTATGCCGGTTATAAATGCAGATTTCATTATACCTAGCCAAAAAAAAGGGTTCTGAAAGGCAATTAAACCTTCCAGAACCCTTTACCATCAAGTTCCTGTATCAATCACTCAACTCGTCTTCTGACTTCCCCTTACCTTCCGGCTGCCTTCCCGTTTTGATGAATCAAAACAGTGACAACTGATTGCCGAAGGAATAACTACGGGGCCACAGCGGCGGGACCGTTCCCGATTTTAACGGGATTCCGTATAATGAATGACTGTTTATGTTTTTTTAATTTCCGAACACATGATCCCTTCAAAATGCGCATATTACAGTGTTTAATGTAATGGCGCAGGGCGCATGGCTCATCCGCCGTCGCTAAAAGCTATGGCGGGACAAGAGGTGCAAGGAATATCTTTTCTCGCACCTGACATACCAATTTGATATATAAAAAATCGTTTTATGTCAATGCTAATATTCTCATTTTTAATGTTTTAACCTTGTATCTTGCACCCTGAGACTTATATAATTTCTTTGACTCAAATAGAATATCCTTTTATATTTCAATAATTATTATTTTTCACATATAGGAGAAACAATGAACGATTATAAAGGAAAAACAGCTTTTATTACCGGTGCAGCAAACGGGGTCGGCCTTGGTATGTCAATAGCATTTGCCAAAGAAGGCATTAATGTAATAATGAGTGATATCAGGAAGGAAGACCTTGATAAAGCAGCAGATGAAGTAAAGCAATACAATGAGAATGTTTATACCATCGCGGTTGACGTATCTGACCGTGACGCAATGAAAGAAGCGGCTGATGAAGCAGAAAAGGCCTTTGGGAAACTCCATATCCTCTGCAACAATGCGGGAATAAATATATTCGGTCCCCTTGATGAAGCTACATTTGATGACTGGGACTGGATGTTCAATGTCTGTTTCTGGGGACAGGTCAATGGCCTTATACATTTTTTGCCAAAAATAAAAACCCATGGAGAAGGCGGCCATGTTGTAACCACATCATCCATGGCAGCGTTCGTAACGTCCCACGGAACAGGAATACACAGCGCCATAAAGGCTGCGCTTAGAGGCATGTCAGAAACATTATGGTACAACCTTGCACCACAGAATATATGGGTTTCTATCGTTTGTCCGGGATTTGTTAACTCAAAAATAGGCAGGACAGAAGAACTAAGACCCGACAAATTTAAAAACAGCGGTTATAATGTTAATGTCGAGGAAGGTAAGTTTGTTGACATGGAAGACTCCACAATATTCCCCGGAATGGCGCCGATGGAGGTTGGGGAAAGAATACTCAAAGGCATGAAAAACAAAGATCTGTTTATCTTTACCCATGCAGAGATGAAAGATGAGGTTAAAGAAAATTTTGACTGGATTTTATCATACTTTACTGATGAAGAAATAAACCAGAAAAGAAAAGATTTTGAGAACAATCGAAGAAAAGCCAATGTTGAAGATCGTGCAAAATATGATACACGCGGGATAATAACCCATAAGCCGTAATTTAATTTATAAGTGACGAATGACGAATAGCAATTTACGATTTACGAATGTTTATAATAGTATTATCAATTACTCGTTCGTATCTCGTCATTCGATATTCGTCATTCGATTGTTCATAATAAAAACGGGCGAACACACAGGTTCGCCCCTACTTTTTTCCCTGCCCCTTGTGCTCTGCGCCATGCGCCTTTCTTTCATCTATTTTTCTATCCCATCCCGGGCCACTACACCTTCCTGATAATAGTGCTTAATCTCCTTCATTTCAGTAACAAGATCAGCGACCTCAATTATTCTTGGGTCGGCCCTCCTTCCTGTAATAATAAGCTCAACATTATCAGGTTTTTGTTTTATCAGGTCAAGCAGGTCATCTACACTGAACAGGCTATAAAAGGTGGCAATATTTGCTTCATCAAGGATAAGGACCTGATATTTTCCTGAGAGCATTATTTCCCGGACTTCCTTCAAACCGTCCCTTGCAGCCTTAACATCCTCTTCGGTCGGGTCCCCTTTTATAAAACAGCCACGTCCATACTGCTTGACTGTCAGATGTTCGGAAAGGACCTTGAATGTTTCCTGCTCGCTGTATTTCATTCCCTTTACAAACTGGGCCATATAAATATCAAGCCCTGCCCCGAATGCCCTCATCGCCAGCCCAAGAGCAGCAGTTGTTTTTCCTTTACCATCACCGGTATAAACCTGAACATATCCCTTCATTTTTACTTCTCCTTTAAAACCATCGGCATCCCCGAAAAGGTTATAACTACCTTATCAGCCTTTTCAGCAATCTTCCGGTTCATTGCACCTGCAGCATCCCTATACGATCTTGCAAGTTTATTTTCAGGAACAATCCCCATCCCTACTTCATTACTGACAAGCACGATCCTCCCTTTTATATTGGGCAATCCCGCAACAAGTTCATCTATTTTTTCATAGATCATATCAGTACCAGATTCATATTTCATATACAGGTTGCTTAACCACAGGGTAAGGCAGTCGACAAGGACTATTGTGTCTTCATCATCAATATCCTTTATTTTTTGATATATATCGACTGTCTCTTCAACAGTATTCCATTCACTGCCCCGCTCTTCCTGATGACGTTTTATTCGATCTTCCATTTCATCATCAAATGCCTGCGCGGTAGCAAAAAAATAACGTTTACCTTCTAATTTATTACATAGATCCAGTGCAAAACTGCTTTTTCCGCTTCTGGCGCCGCCAAGTACAAGCACACACCCCTGTTTGAATTCTGTTTTAAACATTGCCTGTTATCC